>CAITUF010000104.1 GCA_903895475.1 uncultured Opitutia bacterium
CAGCCTTCGCCGTTGGGGTCGTACAAGCCCTGCCGGATGACGAAGCGGATAACCCCGGCGACGTCATGGACGCCTAGTTTACGCATTAAGTTCGTCCGATGGTTTTCGGCCGTCTTGGTGCTGATGTTGAGTCGGGCGCCGACTTCCTTGCTGGAATTGCTCTTGGCGAGGAGAACGGCGACCTCACGTTCGCGGCTGGTTAGCGTCACCGCCATCTGGTCGATGCTGGACTCCGAGTTCTTGAGAGCCGTCATCACGGCCTCATTGAATTCCGCACTGAACCACGTTTGGCCGTCGGCGATGGCATCCATGGCCTTGCGCAGTTCGGACAGTGGGGAGTTTTTATTGACGTAGCCACGGACCCCTTCCTTGACCAGGCCACGGGCCAATTGTTTTTCGGACTTACCCGAGAAGACCAGAACGCTCAAGCCGGGGATGGTATTGCGGAGGCGGTGGAGGACCTCGACGCCGCTGATGTCTGGCAAGAGGATGTCGAGGATCAGGATGTCTGGCTTAAGTCGCAGGGCCATTTCGACCCCGGCGGAACCGTCGGCCGAGGTGCCGACCACACGAAACTTCCCTTTGGCCTGGAGCATTTCGGAGACGAGTTCGCGGATAGCAGTTTGGTCTTCGATGATGACGACGGTCTTGGATTTGACCGAACTAGGCTTCATGGTGAGTTGCATCGTGTTTGTTTGGTTGGAAAGAGCGATAATAAATGAATAGAACACACTAAGAGGAATACCTATATTGTGAGGTATTCAGCCTAGTCGCTTAGTCCGTCGCTGGGTCGACTAAGCCATGTCGGATAGCGAAGCGTACGAGCCCAGCGACGTCGTGGACGCCCAGTTTCCGCATTAAGTTCGCCCGATGGTTTTCGGACGTCTTGATGCTGATGTTGAGCTTGGCGGCGACCTCTTTGCTACTGTTGCTTTGGGCGATGAGGACGGAGATCTCGCGTTCCCGGGGAGTCAGTAGGTCGATCATCGAGTCCGCTTGGGTGCTGGGTTTAGCCAAGGCATCGCGCACGGTCTTGCTGAAATGGTCGTTAAACCAGGTATTCCCCTTGGCGATCTCATCCAGCGCCTTCCGTAAGTCGGAGAGCGGCGAATTCTTGTTCACGAACCCATGGACGCCTTCTTGGATAAGCCCACGCACGACTTGAGGCTCCTGCTTGGCGGAGAAGACCAAAATGCGCATCTTCGGCAGATTGCGGCCAATGCGGCGGAGGACCTCAATGCCGCTGAGCCCCGGCATCATGACGTCGAGGATCAAGATATCTGGTCGCAACTTTAGGACCATGTCTAGGCCCTGGTTGCCATCCGCCGCCGTTCCGAGGATGCGGTAGGTGCCACGGGTCTCGAGCATCTCGGTCGTCAACTCGCGGATAGCGGTTTGGTCTTCGACGATGACGACTGTCTTGCGCCCGTCGGGTGGCGGCAGGGGAATCGGGCGGAGGGAAGGGCGAGGTAAAACGTGCGCGGTCGGCACGGTTGGAGGCAGCAGATTTTTCTTGGGTGAGGTCTTCATACGATAAGCACGAAGGGGGTCTCCTTGATTGTGAAATAATCCGCAAACGAAAGAGTGTAGGCTTTGTCTACTATGAAAACACGTGATGGGTTTACCCTATTGATAAGTTTATTGACCATGGCCGCGGCGATGCTAACCGCGCTGACGTTGGCGTCCTTCTTGATTGTTTCGACCCGTGAGTCTGGGCATGCGGAGCGCCGGGCGCAGTTGCGGGCCGCAGCGTTGGTGGGCGCGCAGACGGCGCTCGGCGAGCTATCGTCGGCGATGGGCCGCGATGTGGGCTTCACTTATGTGGATACGACGGGCGACGTGACCTTCGGCCGTGGGGATGAGCGTTTCCGTCTACGTGAATTATTGATGGGGGAGACGGCGGGCGTGCGGGTCGCCGTGCAAGTGGAAGACCGCTCGCAACGTTGGGATGAGCAAGCGGCCGCGGCGTCAACGCTGCGGGCTTCGCCGTGGATGCAGTCCCGCTTGGGGCGGCAGGCGTTGTCCGTGGGGCCGTTGGGTGTTCCGCCCACCGCCGCGACGGCTCTTGCTTTAGACCTAGGCGATGAGGTGCACTATTACGCATCGGTGGGTCGCAGCCCCGCCGCTGGGGCGGGTTGGGGCTCGTTTGGTTTGCTGACGGATGCGACGAGGGGAGGGTGGCGGCGTAACCTGTCAGACCCCGCGACCTTAGCTGGAGTCGTCGGCTGGGGGCTCGCACCGCGCTTGTTGGTGCCCGAGGCAGCCTTTGCGGCGAATCCTGCCAAAGGCTTGGCCCCTTCGACGCTAGCATCACCGCCTTACGCGCTGACGCACGCCCCGGTTCTCGCAGATTTCAGTTTGAGTCTGGGCTGCTTCAACTCCCGTTCGGATGGTCGGCATCGGGTGCGTTTTCATGGGTCGGGTCGTTGGTGGAATCCTTCGGCGGCGCCTTTGCTCGCGGATACGAATCACAATCTATACCTGATTGAGATCGAAGGGGCGCCCGAGGTGGTGGTGCGTAACGTCACTTCGGGGGCGCAGTTCACGGCTGATCTCGATGACAGTATTCAGGCGGACTTTGGTATCTTTTCTCAGGGGCCCCGTGAACAAGGCCTTTGGCTCTGGGGGCAAGTCGCCGATGCCCAGGCCTATGGCATGACCCGCCGCGGGTTATTGCCAGGTGAGGTCTATGGCTTCGTCACGCCCGATCCGGGGCAGCAACCGCAGGGCCTCTCGCGGATTCTGACGAAGACGACGTGGCGGCTGGACGAGACCCCGCATGCGGCGAATTGGAAACGTCCGTCCCCCGAAGTCTTCACACCTTCCGATCGAATCGAAATTGCCGTGCGCTTCCGTGGTCCGATGACTTTAAAGCTTCGCCCCGCCAACGGGCTGGCGCCTATCGACGAGGCGATTCGCGACTACCCATCGCCACCGCAGGTCGTCATCGCGAACGTGTCCTTCCCCGATTTTCTGATTGAGACTACGGGGGCAGATTATTCCCGCGAGGATAGTGCGGGCTACACGATTGCGGAGCGGCGGGCTTGCCTGCGGGTGAAACTGCGGGAGCGGCCAGTGGCGGCTTGGTTGGCCGGGGCCCGTGGTGGCCCGCTCCTGAAAACCGCTTGGGATTTAGCCGACCCCGCCGACTTCGCCGAGTGGGAGGTTATGCACCCGCTCTTGGCGGTCTTCGAGGCGCAGGAAGGGCCGACGACCCCCAGTGAGTCGATGCTCTGGGATAAGTATACTAATACCCATGTCGGGAATGAAGCCGGAGCCTTTGCTCGTATCCTTGTCAGGGATATCCCTGCCTCGCCACTCAGTTCTGTGGCGGGCTTGCAGGCCTTGGTGCCGGAGGATAATCGGGATTGGAAATTTTGGTTGGAAGCCGCCTTCGTGGCCGCTCCGAGTGTTACGCCCCGGCCTGCCGCTGCGTCGGATAACCCCCGCCTCGTGGCGTTAGACGCGCGGGAAGTCCTCAAGCGCGCGGATCTGCTCTCCCCTGAGGCCGCCGATCGTTTAACCCTGGCCGGAGCCTTTAACGTCAACTCCCGGGACGTGGATGCGTGGGAGCGCTTACTGACGTCCGCGGCTTCCACTTGGTCGTCAGACGCTGGCGGCCCTTGGGGAGTAGGCTCATTAACGGGTGCCTGGTGGGCGACTTTGCCCTCTGGGGCGCAGTTGGCTCCCTTCGGTTCGCCCGTTCCGGTGAACCTCACGGATGAGGAGTTGGCGGCCTTAGCGCCCGAAGCCTTGCAGCCCGCCGCGGCCCAGCAGGGTATCCGTCAGCTGCCTGCCGGTGTCAGTCGCCGGTGGGCGGAGGCCATCGTGGCGCATCAGCCGACCCATGGTTGGCCGTATCCCTCGCTTGAGGCTTGGGCGCGATCAGGTCTCTTGGAGAAGTCACTGAATGCCGCGGCCGTGAATCAAGTGCTCGGTATCGAGCTGGCCGACGGTCCGGCCGCCTTGCGGCCGGCTCATTTTCTCCGAGCCTTCGGCCCCTTGCTGACTGTGCGTGGGGATACTTATATTATTCGGTCGCGGGCGGTCAGTACCACGGGGGATGCGGCGGTCGAGGTCGAATGGACCGTCCAACGTGTCCCCGAAACGCAGGCCCTTTCGGCCTTGGGTCGACGCTTTCGGGTAATTCGTGCCCGGATTCGTAACGGATGAAGTCGGGCGTGGGCTTGACTGGAACGCAAAAGGGCTAAAATTAGCCGCATGGAAAACAACCCGTTCATCGTCGATGCCGCTCCCGTAGAGGAGCGCGTTAGCTTCTACCGCCGTACTTACCTGCACGTGGCGGGAGCCTTGCTGGG
>CAITUF010000105.1 GCA_903895475.1 uncultured Opitutia bacterium
ACCGGGATATGGGCGACCTTGATGGCATTAAACTGATCGTGCTTGGCGTTGTGGTTTTCGCCCCAGCCGTCGCGGATAACAAGGAGTGTGGTGGACATAAATGAGTAAGGGGAGGAATAGGGTGGACTTACCCCTGCTGGCAAGAAGCAGGTGCGCCGGCGCAGGTGCAAAAGTGCAAATCGGAGCGGAGCTCCTGTGCAAAGGTGAAAAAGTGAATAAAAACAGGTAGGGGCGTGGCAGGACAGATTACAGAGTACGGAGTACGGATTACGGAGGAAAGGTAGGGGCGTGGCTTTGCCGCGCCCTCCTATGGTGGAGGACAAGGCGAAGCCTTGCCCCTACCCGCGGGCGGAGCCCGCGAGAGGCAGCTAGGTTGGCACGCAGTGCCAACCCTACCTCGATACAGCCCGATGCCGCTATGTTGGCACGCAGTGCCAACCCTACCAAAGGCAACTAGGGCAGCACGTGGAGCTGTCCCTACCCCGATACAAAGTGAAAAGGGGGACCGGGGGCCGGAAGGAGGCTTGTTTGCTTACTCTGTACTCCGTACTCCGGACTCTGTAATCCGCTTCCCCCTTGTTTTCAGCGGGGGGTTTGGTCAAAGTAGTCACCACCCCTGTACGCCCTTGGCTATCCGTTGTCTCATCACCGCTGGACCGACCCGAGAGTTCTTCGACCCGGTTCGGTTCGTTAGCAACCCCTCGACGGGGAAGATGGGCTTTGCTATCGCCGCGGCAGCGAAGGCGGCGGGTTGGACGGTGGACCTGGTTTCGGGTCCGGTAGCCTTGCCCGAGCCGGCAGGCGTGATGCTCTACCCGGTCGTCACCGCGGACGAGATGCTCCGTCAGACGGATGCTCTCTTCGGCCCCTGCGACGTGCTTATCATGACCGCCGCCGTCAGCGATTGGCGCCCCAAGGTCATGCATCCGCAGAAGCTTAAGAAGGACGGCGCTGGCCTGACGGTTGAGTTTGAGCCGGTGCCCGATATCTTGGCCACCTTAGCCCAGCGCCGTCGTCCAGATCAGCTCTTGGTTGGTTTTGCCGCTGAGACTGAGAACGTCGAAGCCAACGCCCTCGCCAAGCTGGACCGTAAAGGCATCGACCTCGTTGCCGCGAATTCCGTTGCCGGGCCCGATGGCGCTTTCGGCAACGAACTGAACCGACTCATTTTGCTGGGCCATGATGGCTTCCGTCAGGCGCTCGGTCCGGCGACCAAGGCCGTCGTCGCGGAGCAACTCATTGCCGCCCTTATTGCGCGCCTCGCTGCGCCGACCCGCTGACCATGGCTCGCCGTCGCTTCAGCCCGTTGGACCGTGTCTTAGGACGCATTGATGACCTCGATGCGCAGAACCTGGCAATCCTCGCCCGTCGTCTCGAGCGGGAACGTGACCTCATGGAGACCGTCTTGGACACCCTCCGTGAAGGCGTCATTGTGCTCTCGCACGACAGCGCGATCGAGTATGCCAATACCGCGGCCGTTCGCCTCTTGGGCGTCAGCGAAGAAGCTGTCAATGGTTCGGAATTGCGCCGCGTTGCTCCGGATATCGCCAAAGCCTTGGACATGCCCGTTGCGGTTGAAGCCCTGACCCGTGAGGTCGAAGTCCGTTATCCCGAGTCGCGGGTACTGCGCCTACACCTCGCACGCGTGGGTGGTTCGCAAGATGCGGACCGGGCCCGCCGCGTTGCCGTCCTGAGCGACATCACCGCTGAGCGCGTGCAGACTGAGGACCGCGTTGAAAGCGAGCGCATCGACTCCATCGTCGCCCTCGCTGCGGGTGTCGCGCATGAAGTCGGCAATCCCTTGAACGCCATTGGCATTCACCTGCAGCTTCTGCAGCGCGAAGCGGAGAAATTAGGGGATAGCCCGGCGGCGGAGAAAGTGCGTAACGCCGCACAAGTCTGCCGTTCGGAGATCACGCGCCTCGATGGCATTGTCCGCGACTTCCTCGGCGCGGTGCGGCACGCCCCGCCGGACCTAGTAGACGCCGACCTCGTCACCGTCGTCGCGGAGACCATGAACCTTTTGAAAGACCAGTGCGGCCAGTTGGGCATACGCGTGGCCGTCGACGTCGCCAACGACATCCCGCTGATCATGGCGGACCGTAATCAGGTCAAGCAGGCCCTCTTCAACGTCATGAAGAACGCCCTCGAAGCCATGGACCGGGGCGGCGAGATCTTCATCCACCTCGAAGCCGACGACGAGTGGGTCGTCCTTTCGGTGAAAGATACCGGCGTCGGCATCCCGGCCGATAAGCTCACCCGCGTCTTTGATGCCTATTACACCACTAAAGCCTCGGGGGGTGGGTTGGGCATGTTGATTTTGCTACGAATCCTCCGGGCCCACGGCGGCACCGTGGATATTCAGAGCACCCCGAATATCGGGACCACTGTAACGCTCCGTTTCCCGCTTAAGCATCGCCGGGTAAAGACCCTAGATGCCCCTCGGGCTTGAAACTTTACGCATAATCGTTTGTCTTAACCCTATGTCCCTGAAGACCCTCGCCCTTGCTCTAATGGTTTTACCCCTCGCGCTCGTCGCCGAGGAGAAGATCCTGCCACTCGTCCTACCGAAGTCCGTGGCTCTCGGCACCCCGAAGCCGATGAAAATCGATAACCTCGAGCCAATTTCGAAGACCCCGCGCGTGTTGCCGAAAGTCCCGGCCGAAGCTGTGAACCTGGCCAAAGGTGCGCCCGTGACCTCGAGTGCCAAGGAGGCCGCTGCCGGCGATTTCTCTTATGTCACGGACGGGGACAAGGGTGGCGAAGAAGGCTTTGAAGTCGAACTCCCGCGTGGCCACCACTGGGTGCAGGTCGAGCTCCCCTCGGCCTCGGTCATCCATGCGATTGCCGTGTGGCATTTCCACCGCGAACGTCGCGTCTATTTCAATGTCGTCGTGCAGATCTCGGATGACCCTGACTTCAAGAAGGACGTCACCACTGTCTACAACAACGACGGCACCGACGAGCTCGGCCTCGGCAAGGGCAAGGACTACTGCTACTACGAGTCTAACGAAGGCCGCGTGATTCCGGTGGCCGCCGTTAAAGGCCGCTACATTCGCTTCCATTCCAAGGGTAACTCCGCTGGCCCCTCGAATGACTACGTCGAAGCCGAAGTGTGGGGCACCCCGGCCAAGTAGGCCTTCGCTCGACTTTGCTTGAACCAAGCCGGCTTCCCGCCACCGTGGGAGCCGTGAAGGTCATCCGAGCCAAATCCGCTGGTTTCTGTTGGGGCGTTGAGCGCGCCATCGATATCGCGCGCGAGTACGCCCAGAAGGGCCGTCACCCCGTGTATACGGATGGTCCCCTGATCCATAATCGCCAGATGATGGAAGTCCTCACCGGTGAAGGCATCCGCGAAGTTGGCGACTACACCAGCGAAGCGAAGTTAGCTGTGAACAGCTCCACCGACGCGAATGCCGTCATGGTGGTCCGTGCGCATGGCATCTCGCCGGAACGCCGTGCTTACCTCAAGTCGCTGGGTATGGAATTCCGCGACGCCACCTGTCCGGACGTCGGCATCATTGCGGGTAAGGTGCGCATGCATGCTAAGAAAGGCTTTCGCACCGTCATCTTCGGAGACCCTAAGCACCCCGAAGTCATGGGCCTCCTCGGTTATGCCGAAGGCCTAGGGCACGTCATTTCTAACCCTGCCGACATCGACGCCTTGCCTGACCTCGGCGACAAAGTCTGCATGGTCTCACAGTCGACCATGTTTACCGACGAGTTCGAGAATCTCGCCACGCGGCTGAAGACCCGCTTTCCGGCCACCCTAGTTTTCGACACCATCTGTGGAGCCACTAAGGATCGTCAGGCCGACATCAGTGAGCTCAAGCAGCAGGGCTGCCAGGCAATTGTCGTGATTGGTGGCCGTCATTCGGCGAACACCGTCAAACTCGCCAAACTCGTCGAAATCCAGGGTATGCCCTGTTACCACGTCGAGACCGCCGCCGAGCTCGATTTTAACGCCTTGGGTAGGTACGGCGTCGTCGGTGTCACCGCTGGTGCCTCGACCCCGGCCTTCCTGATTGATGAAGTCTGCCGGAAGCTCTCTGAACTCGCTTAAAATCGGGGTCGGGGCGGTTTTCTGTAAAGGGGGAGCCTATTTATAACACTACACTATACGGTCGGACTTGCGGTGGGCGGGGCAGGGGGTAGGTTAACCGCACTATGGGTCCCATCGTCATACTTCTTGTTCTCCTCGCCGTCCTCGTTTTCGTCGGCTTCTTCCTGGTCGGCATCTACAACACCCTCGTCGGGTTGCGGAACCGCTTCAAGAACGCGTTCGCTCAGGTGGACGTGCAGCTGAAGCGCCGTTACGACCTGATCCCGAACCTCGTCGAAACCGCCAAGGGTTACATGGCCCATGAAAGCGGCACGCTGACCGCGGTCGTCGAAGCCCGTGCCAAGGCCACGCAGGCCAACGTCCGTTTTGCCGGCAACCCGACCGACCCAGCCGCTATGCGTGACCTCGCGCAGGCTGAGTCTGGCCTGAGCGGCGCCCTTGGTAAGCTCATGGTTGTCTCCGAGAACTACCCGGAACTCAAGGCTGACGCCACCATGCGTACCCTCATGGAAGAACTCGCCTCGACCGAGAACCGCATCGCCTTCTCCCGGCAGGCCTTCAACGACTCCGTGCAAGAGTACAACACCTCGCGCGAAGTCTTCCCGAACGTCTTCGTGGCGAACTCCTTTGGTTTCCTCCCGGCCGAGCTCTTTAAGATTGAGAACGACATCGAGAAGGTTGCCCCGACGGTGAAGTTCTAAGTCTCCGCCGTATTCCATGGGCCTCTTTGCTACCCTCAACCCTGAGCAACTCGGCCGCGTTCAGCGGGCCCGGACTGCACAGAACCCCTTCGATATTGGTGCGTGCCTCACGCAGTCCTTCGCAGCGCTCAAGCGTGATTTTTGGAATGTCGTGCTGGTGAATCTGGTCTACCTGTTCCTCTGCGGCTTCCTGATCACCCTCCCGCCGTTGACTATTGGTTTGAGCCGCTTCAACGAGAAGGTCTTGGATGGTAAACCCGCGGGAATGGAGGACCTCTTTAGTGGCTTCGAGCAGTTTGGTTCCTCGTGGCTATTGATGTTAGTCATGATCCCCTTCCTGCTGGTCGGATTCTTACTCTGTTTCATCCCGGGCTATTACCTCGCGATCGCATGGTGCTGGTCCTGGAGCCTTTTGGCTGACCGTCGTGGGACTTTCTGGGAGTGCTTGGAAATGAGCCGACAAGCCGTCACTGCGCATTGGGGCTGGGCCTTCCTCCTCCTCTTCGTGGCTAACCTTGTTTCGCAAGTTGGCATCATCGCTTGCTGCATCGGCATCTTCGCGACCCTTCCGCTGCAAGCCCTGATGGTCACGGCCGCTTATCGTCGGCTCTTTGCTGAGCCGCCGGTCGCCTAACCCCTGAGTCGCCCCATGGCGGCCACCATGAATTTCTTTCGGGCCCAAGACGAGGCCCGTGGACGCACGACGAAGCTGGTCGTGCTCTTGGTGTTGGCCATCTTGATGCTAACGGGCAGCCTGTATGCCATCGCCGTGTATGCGAAAGGGGAGCTGATGGAGGGTGGGTCCTTGGATTGGTTTCAGCCCAAATTATTCTTAGCCACCTCGGGGACGGCCTTGGTGGTCATCCTGGGGACCAGTTGGTGGCGCATCTCCGAACTCGCTAAAGGGGGTGCGTTTGTGGCGCAGAGCCTCGGTGCTCGGCCGGTCTCGCCGCATACCAAGGACTTGGCTGAGCGCCGTTACCTGAACATCGTTGAGGAAATGTCTTTGGCGGCGGGTCTACCGAAGCCGGCCTGTTTCGTCGTCGACCACGATAGCACGATCAACGCCTTTGCCGCGGGGAGCAACCCGCAGGACGCCGCGGTGGCCGTGACCCGGGGCGCGTTGACTTATCTTAATCGCGACGAACTCCAGGGCGTCATCGCGCATGAGTTCAGTCACATCGGTAACGGTGATATGAAGCTCAACCTGCGCATCATCGGCACCATCGCTGGGCTGACGGCGCTCTCGCAGCTCGGTTATATCTTGATGCGCCTGATGCGGCATGCGGACAGCAAGGACAGCGCCAAGGTCGGCGTTCCACTCGCCATCGGTGGACTCGTCATCTTCCTCCTAGGCTTGGGCGGTGTCCTCTTTGCGCGGATTATCCAGGCCTCGGTCTCACGGCAGCGTGAGTATTTAGCCGACGCCTCGGCCGTGCAGTTCACGCGTAATCCGGAAGGTTTGGCGGGCGCGCTCAAGAAGATTGCTGGCCTGAAGGGTGGTAAGCGTGAGGCCTCGACGACCGAGCTGGAATCGCAACACCTTTTCTTTTCGTCCACGGGCGGGTTCATGGAGTTCATCTTCTCCTCCCATCCTCCGATCGGTGATCGCATCCGTCGCTTACTGCCCACATTTGACGGGGTGATTCCTGACGTGGAGCCGGTCGCTGCCTCCGATGAACTGGTGGCTGGCCTCTCGGGTCGGCAGTCCGCCACGGCGATCCCGCCGCCTATCCGCGCGGCCCGTGCTCACCGTATCCCGACGAATCTAGAGATTCAGGACGCCGTTGGTTTCCAGGGCACCTTGCCGATGGAACTCCGAGCCTCGGCCGCGGATTCCATTGGAGCGATGGCCATCGTTTTAGGCCTGATTCTTCGGCAGAACCCTGAACTCCGGGCGCAGCAATTGCAGACGGCCCGGGGCTTGGCGGGTGGGGAAGTCATTGCGGAGGCCCTCCGTCTGGCTCCCTGGCTGCAGGCCTTGCCGGCGGGCTCGCGCCTGCCCTTGCTCGACCTTTCGATGCCGGCCTTGCGTCAGCTCTCGAAGGCGCAATTGGCCCTGTTCCGTCTCGCCATCCAGAAAGTCGGCTTCGATGCGAACGACGGCCTCATCGTCTTGCTCGTGCAGGCCTCGATGCGCCGTTACCTTGATGACGTTGGCCGGTCGGGCCCGCCGCCCTTGGTTGGCCTATCGGTCAGTTACGCTCTGGTCCTCTCGGCCGTGGTGCGCACCTCGCGGGAAACCGCGCTAGCCCAGCAGGAAGCCTTTGCCTTGGGCGTCGCTGAGCTCGCCCGACCGGACCTGGCGACCACCATTTTGCCGGAGTCCGAAGTCGACTTGCAGAAAGTCGATGAAGCCTTGGCGGTGATTGCCGTCCAAAGCGTTTTTGAACGTCGCCGCTTCGTGCGCGCGTGTGGTGTCGCCATGCTGCATGACGACGTCGCCGAAGCCGCTGAGATTGAAATCCTCCGGGCCGTGGCTGACACCTTGGGGATCACCTTTGCGACGGGTTTGCGCGCGGCGTAGTTCGCGCGACCGGGGTAAGGGGCGCAGAGAAGCAGAGGCAGGGAGAAGTGCAAAGGTGCAAAGCGGAGCGGAGCTCCTGTGGAAAGGTGGAAACCAGAGTACAGAGTGCGGAGTACAGATTACGGAGGGAAGGTAGGGGCGTGGTGTAGGGAGACAGTGCAAAGGTGCAAAGCGGCCTACGGCCTGTGCAAAGGTGGAAACCGGAGTACAGAGTACGGAGTACAGATTACGGAGGGAAGGTAGGGGCGTGGCTTTGCCGCGTCCTTGTTTTCATAGGAGGTCAAGGCGAAGCCTTGCCCCTACCCGCGAGCGGAGCTCGCGAGAGGCAACTAGGTTGGCACGCAGTGCCAACCCTACCCGAGGCAAAGTGAAAAGGGGGGGGTGGAGGCAGGGACGTTGGCAGGCGAACGGACGCGACGCAGTCGCGCTCCTACCCGTGGCAGGTAAGAGGCAACTAGGTTGGCACGCAGTGCCAACCCTACCAAATACAGTTAGGGCAGGCGAGGGGTTCTTATCCATTATATGAGGGAAAATGGAGTGTGGTTTATGATTCTTATATATTGCTCAGTTTTGGGGCAGCGCTAGCATTTACATACCCCCATTCAAAGCCTGCATTTTACGGTGCGGGCCCACCTATCCGATGTCCTCTCGTCTTCGTCCGTACGCCCGTATCTCTCGTGCTACCCTATTCGCGGCCGCCTGCCTTGCGGTGGCCAGTCCGGAGCTATCGGCCGAAGCGCTCAGTTTCGACGGCATCCAAGCGAGTGCCACCGCCACGAAGGTAATCTTTGCTACCGATTACGCCGAGCACATGGGCGGCAACGGTGCTTTTAGCGGAGTCAACGGCGGTGGCCGACTCTATTGGCGAGGGGCGGCGGGCGATGGACAGTACATGCACTTTAATCTCAGCGGCCTAGCGGGGCTGAGCATCGTCGGGCCGGCCTACCTGACATTGCAGAACGCGAATACCACGTGGGGTGGCGGTGTGGGTGGTTCCTTTGTGGGCTTGGCCAACGCGGCCTGGACGGCCGCGGGCGGCTCGGCGGTTCCTGGGGCGACG
>CAITUF010000106.1 GCA_903895475.1 uncultured Opitutia bacterium
GCATCGGTGACCGAGCCTACATGCGCGACAGCACGCCGGAACGCCGGCAGCTGACCGCGACGGCTTGGACGCTCGGGGTGCTGCTGGCCTTTGGTATCCTCGGCCTCATCGACTGGAGCACGCGCTTCAAGGGCTACAACTTCCTAGAGCCACTGGAGTTAAACAATGCCGCCCCCCAAGCGTGGCAATGGCTGACCTATGCGTTGGTCCATGGCGGACCTTGGCATTTCTTAATGAACGCCTTCGGGCTCTGGTGGCTCGGCAACCTCGTCGAAGAAAGCTACGGCCGCCGCGCTTACCTACAGACCCTCCTCGGCGGCGTCCTCCTCGGCGCCATCGTCTGGTGGCTCACGGGAATCGGCGGGCCGCGCAGTAATGTGCACCTACTGGGTATCTCTGGCGGCGTCTACGCGTTGATGGTCGTCGCCCTGCTCGACCGACTGGAGAACACCATCTCGTTGCTGATTCTTTTCTTCCCGGTGTCCATCAAAGCCCGCTGGGTCCTCATCTTCGCTTCCGGCATTGCGGCGCTCGGCTGGATCTTCCTGGAACTCCCCAGCCGGCATGAGTGGACCTTCTGGAATCCCGCCTGGCCGATGAACCCCGAGCAAGCCATCGCCCACTCGGCCCATTTAGGCGGTTTGCTTTCAGGTTGGCTCATGTGGCGCTGGCTGGGACGGACAATTCCGGAGGCCGGCGGCGCTTACGTTGTACAAAGCCAGCCCATGCCCGCACCCCCTGAGGCCTACCACCCCGAAACAGCCACCAAAAGCTCCGCTACAGGTCTTTCGCGGGGCCAAGCCCGGGCGGAGCTCGACCACTTGCTGGATAAGATCTCCGAGAAGGGTTTCGGCTCGCTCACGGAGAGCGAGAAACGCAAACTTGAAGAACTCAGCGCCCGCCTCCGCTGAATACCCCCACTATGCGATTCCTTCCCCCGTCTTTGCTGGTCTTGCTGTCGGCTGCCGCCTTCGGTCAGACGACCCAGAACTACACGACTACGGAGCTCATGCAGAACGAGACCCGGGCCACCGTCGCGTTACTCGAGAAGCTCCACATCAGCAAAAAGGAGATGTCGTCGATCGATACCAACGAAGTCATCAAGACTTACTTCGAAAGCCTCGACCCGGCGAAAATGTACTTCACGCAGAAGGAAGTCGATGAGTTCACCGCCCGCTACGCCAAGAGCCTAGATCTCTATTTACAGCGCGGCAACCTGACGCCGGCGTTTGAAATCTACAAGGCCTTCAAGGCCAAGGTCGTCCTGCGGACAGACGAAGCCCTCGCCGCCCTCAACCAACCAATCGACCTCAGCCAACCCGGCGTCTTCCCGACCGACCGCCGTAAAGGCAACTGGCCAGCCAGCGATGCCGACGCCGATGACCTCTGGTCCCGGCGCCTCCGCCTCGATATCCTCTCCGAACTACTCGGTGAAGATAAGCCAGGCACCACCGCCGGCCCCAAAGCCAAGCCTTCGCATGAGACGACGGCCCCGGTTATCACGCCCGAGAAGGTCAAGGAAGCCGTCGCCCGCCTGAAGAAGCGTTACGAAAAGATTCGCGTCTACCTGACGTTTGACCCGCAGGAGGTCGAAGAGCTTTTCCTCAACGCCTACTCCACGCAGTACGATCCACACTCGATCTTCTTCTCCCAGCAGTCGCTCGAGGAGTTCGAGATCGCGATGCGTAACTCGCTGTGCGGCATCGGCGCCACCCTGTCGGACGAAGATGGCTACTGCACCATCAAGGAAGTGCTCCCAGGCGGCCCGCTTGACCTCTCCGGCCAAGTGAAAACGGGGGACCGCATCATCGCCGTCGGCCAAGGTGAAGCGGGCGAAATGGACGACATCGTCGGCCTCCGCCTGCAGAAGGCGATCAGCCGTATCCGCGGCAAGCAAGGCACCACCGTCAAACTGCTCATTGATACCGCCGGCGTCCGTAAGACGGTCGCCCTCAAGCGCGATCAAATCAAGCTCGTCGGCCAAATGGCTTCCGCCCGTTGCTTCGAGGCCCCCAACGGTAACGGCAATGTGACCATCGGAGTCGTCGATCTCCCCGCCTTCTACGGCAAGAACCCCGACGGCACGGGCTCGAGCCCGACCAAGGACGTCGAACAGCTGATCGAGAAGATGAAGAAACTCGGCGTTAAAGCCATCATCATGGACCTCCGCAAAAACGGGGGCGGCCTGCTGACTGAAGCCGTCGACCTTTCCGGCTTATTCATTCCGAAGGGCTCCATCCTCCAGGTCCGCGACAGCCAAGGACGCATCGAAGACTACCGTGACGAAAATGAGAAGGTCGTCTGGAATGGCCCGCTCATCGTGCTCACGTCCAAGCTCTCGGCTTCCGCATCGGAAATCTTCTGCGGCGCCATGAAAGACCACAACCGCGCCCTCATCGTTGGCGATACGACGACCCACGGCAAAGGCTCGGTCCAGAACATCATCGAACTGAACCGCGTCTTCCGCGGGCTCGACGTGAAGTCCGCCGTCAAGGTGACCATCCAAAAATGGTATGCCCCCAGCGGCTCCTCCATCCAGCTGAAGGGCGTCCCGGCCGATATCGTCGTACCGTCCGTCTTCTCGGTTCTACCCGTGGCGGAGTCTGACCTAGAGCGTCCGTTGGCATGGGACTCCATTCCGCCCTCCCTTACAAAGGCCGACGAAGGTGATTGGCTAAAGGCCAAGCTCTCCGACGGCCTAGTCAAACTGCTGGGTGAGGCTTCCGCTAAGCGTCAGGCCGAAATGCCAGAGTTCCTCACGCTCACCCATTCCATCGAGTGGACCAAGAGCCGTCAGCTCCGCAAGGAAGTCTCCCTCTCCCTGGACCAGCGCCGCCAAGAGCGGAGCGATGACCTCGTGTTCCGTGAGCAGGTGCGGAAGGAACTCACCGTGCTAGCGACCAAAGCAATCAAGGCCACCGACGTGAAACTGGACGCCGCTCTTGAGCAGGAGAAAAAAGAAGGGGCCGAGTGGACTAGTAAGTCGAAGCGTATGTCGCGTGTCCGCGATCCCCTCGAAGACGAAGACTGGCCTGACTACGATATCCAGCTCCAGGAAGCGGTCCGGATTGCGGCCGACTGGACCAAGTCCCTCGGCGCCAAGCCAGCCGAGACCACCAAATAAGCCCACGAAGCCCCGCCACCGCGGGGCTTTTTCTTGGCTCTGACCCGCCTGCCCACCAACTTGTGGGCATGGACCTAGCCTTGTTTGCCGTCGCCGCCCTTACCCTGATTGGGCTCGTCGTCGCCTTCGCTCGCCAGCGCGTCTCCGGTCATCGGTCACGCATCCACGGCCAGGTTAATGGTAAATCCATCCGGCTACATGTCCTGAATAACGGCCGCGGCATGAGCGTAGCGATCAGTGAATACGGTGCCACCCTCACTTCCGTCCGTGTACCCGACCGCCGGGGCCAAGTCGGCGAGGTCACCTTGGGCCACGACCACGTCGATGGCTACGTCCACCACAACGCCTACCTCGGTAGCACCGTCGGTCGCTACGCCAACC
>CAITUF010000107.1 GCA_903895475.1 uncultured Opitutia bacterium
AGGCGCCAGACGCCAGGGCGAGGCTGGGTCGCCGCGGGCTTCATGCAGTTCTCGGGCGTGATGTAGGCGAAGTGTTTCGTCAGCAACGGCCAGTCCTCGGGAAGGTCGGCGATGCGGTCGGACAGGCCGACGCCGGAGGCCCAGGGCGAAGCTTGGCGCAGGCTGTCGGCGGCGAAGGTGGCGGAAGCCGCGAACAGTAGGCAGGTGAACGTGCGGAGCATGGGAGGGGTGGGTGGAGCCAGTTAGGGGGCGCTGCGGCCGGAGGTTTTGCTTTGATCGAGGAGTCCCTTGAGTTCTTTGACGATCTCAGGACGTTCGAAGTAGAGGTTCGTCCGTTCGCCGGGATCGGTCTTTAAGTTATAAAGTTGGCCGGGGGCGGTTGGGGCGGTGTCGGGTAGCGCGAAAGGGGCGAGCGCTCCCTTTTCGTAGCTGTTCCCACCCGAGCCGCGGTGGTCGAGGTATTTCCAGTCCCCGCGACGGATGGCCAGCTCGCTCTTAATCGTCTGGTGTAAGGTGAACGGACGCGGTGGGCGTTGATCGGCGAAGCCCGTTAACGTGGAGAGGAAGCTGAAGCTATCTTCCCCCGCGTTACGTGGCAGGGGCGTGTCGGAGAGCGCCGCACACGTCGCGAGCAGGTCGGTGAGGCAGATCGTTTGGTCGCTAACGGAAGGCTGCACGCGGGCGGGCCAGCGCACGAGGAACGGGACGCGGTGGCCGCCTTCCCAGTTATCGCGTTTCAGGCCGCGCCAGGGGCGGGCCGGGTCGTGGCCTTGGTCCGCGCGCATGTGGATGGCCGTCGTGGTTTCGGGACCGTTGTCGCTAGAGAAGATGACGAGCGTATTCTCGGCCACACCGAGCTTGTCCAGCGTCGAGAGCAATTCGCCCACGATGAAATCTAGCTCAGCGATGAAGTCGCCATGCGGGCCGGCTTTCGTAGAGCCTTGGAAGCGCGGCGCGGCGAAGGAAGGCAAGTGAGCGGCCTGCGTCGCGTGGTAGAGGAAGAACGGTTGATTGGGCGCGCGCTTTACGTGGTCGGTCAGCCAGGCTTGGCTCTTTTCCAGGAACACCAAGTCCACCTGATCGAGTTCGAAGCCGGGCGCCACGAGCCCGCGGCGGCAATCGTTAGCGTAGGGATGCTTCGGGAGTTTCGAGGCATCGAGCAGCGTGGTGGGTGGGATGGGGACGCGGTCGTTCTCGATGTAGGCGTAGAGCCAATCGGTGGTCGGGCAGCAGGCCGTGCCGAAGAAGTAGTCGAACCCGCGATGCACGGGACCGTCGGTGATCGGACGACTGAAGTCGGTGAGCCGGATACGGGCGAGCTCGTTCCCGGCGCCGAGCCCTTCGCTGGGCACCTTCACTTGGTGAATCGGAGTACCATCCTTCGTTTGGAAAGTCAGTCCCACGTGCCATTTACCGACGGCGGCGGTCGCGTAGCCCTGTTTCTTGAGCATCCCTGGCAATGTGAGGCGATCGGCTTCGATTAAACTCGGCCCGCCGACGCCGGTGAAGACCCCGCCGCGGTAGCCCGTGCGGAAGGACATGCGGCCTGTCAGCAGGCTGTAGCGGGAAGGCGTGCAGACCGTGGAAGGTGAATGGGCGTCGGTGAAGCGCATGCCCGCTTTGGCGAGACGATCGAGGTTGGGCGTTGGGATTTTAGACTCCGGATTATAGCAACCCACGTCGCCATAGCCCAAGTCGTCGGTGAGGATGACGACGATATTCGGACGACGCAGGTCAGGAGCTGCGACGGCGAGGGCGGGAAGGAGCCAGCAGAGACTTAGCCGGAGGAGGCGATTCACTTTTCCAGAACCCAGATATTACGGTAGTAGACCGGGTTGCCGTGTTCCTGCAGTTGGAAAGGGCCGGGGGTATCGGTGATCGTCTTAATCCCGCTGCTGGTGGTCGTGCGTGGCAGCTCGACGTTATCTTGGATGAGGATGCCGTTATGGCGGACCGTGATGCGGGCCCAGGCGGTACGTTGCCCTTGCGCATCGAACTTGGCGGCGGTGAAGTCGACGTCGTAGGTCTGCCACTGGAGCGGCGGGAAGCACATGTTCACCTTCGGAGCGGAGATCGTGTAGATGCCGCCGCATTCGTTGTTTTCGCCCTTAAGCCCGAAACTATCGAGCACCTGAACCTCATACCGGTCTTGGTGGTAGACGCCACTATTGGCACGCCCTTGACCGCGGGCGGACGGCTTGAGTGGGAGAAGGAATTCGAGGTGCAGTGTGTAGTCCTTGAATATGGCCACAGAGGTCGTCCCGCAGCGGAGGAACCCACGTTCATCGACCTTGCCGTTTTTCCAGGCATCGGCGTTCTTACCGTCGAAGAGGACCTTCGCACCCGTGGGTGCGGCGAGCCCTTCGGTGGGGCTGCGACGGATGACGCGGCTCAGCGTGGCGGCTTCGTTGCCGGGGCGATTCAGTTTTAGTTGGCCGTCTTCTAAAGTGCCGCGGGCCTCGCCGGCCTTGGGGGCGAAGGAAACCTTGGTGCC
>CAITUF010000108.1 GCA_903895475.1 uncultured Opitutia bacterium
CCTAGCCCTCGGCGGGCTCTTCGGGTCTTTCATCGTCACCCAGCGTGGCTTAGCGAAGTCCCTGCTCCCGCTGGGCTTACTCATGCACTTGCCCTTGCTGGGCATCGCCTGGCTAGCCGCCAACCCGCAAGTTAACCTACCGACCATCAGCGCACTCTTCTTCATCGAATATTTCGCTTACGGTGCCGGGCTCTGCGCGTTACTTCTGGCGATGATGAAAATGGCCGCCGGCGAAGAAGCCGCCACCCGTTATGCCCTGCTCTCGACCATCGCTTTAGTAGCCAGCTACCTGCCGGGACTGTGGGCCGGCAGCCTGGCCCAACAGCTCGGCTACGCCCACTACTTCCTCTTCGCACTGGCCCTCGCTATCCCCGGCCTGCTCGCTGCTTATTGGGGGCGACGGGCGTTTACCGAAGGCTAAACCTTTTTAGGCAGGACGACTAAAGTCTGCGCGAGTTGGGGATCAAGATAGCGCTGGGCAAATGACTGGACGGACCGACCATCCGTTGCCGCCATACGTCGATCCCACTCGGCATCGAAGTTGGCGCCCAGTCCGACGAGTTCTCGCACCATGGCATTCTGCATTCGAGCGCCAGCGGATTGCCGGCCCTGGCGACGGCTCACTCGCAGGCGACGCTTAGCGTCTTCAATTTCCTCGGGCTTAAACAGGCCTTTACGGAGGCGTACGAGTTCGGACTCCATTTCCTGGAGGACTTCTTGTGAGGCTTCGGCCGTGGTACCGGCATACAAGTAGAACATGCCTTGGTCGACGGTCTCGACGCGGGTCGCCCCAACGAAATAGGCCAACCCTTTCTCCTCGCGGACGCGATGGAAGAGGCCACTGGCCATGCCGCTGAGTAATTCTTCCGCGATGTTAGCGGAGGTCACGAGGTCGGGCCCGAAGCCGCAATGCGGGTAGGCCACGCAAACAACGGCCTGCTCACCGACCGCTTCATGGCGCTCACTTTGGGCTTTCCGTGGGGCGTGGGTGGGTAAACCTTTGGTGTCAAAGGCAACCTTAGGGAGATGCCCGAAACGGGCCTCCACGAAGTCCAAGGCCATCTGGCGATCGTAGGAACCGCTGATGCCCACCACCAGGTTACCCGCTACAACGAGTTGCTGATGTAAGCTCGCCAAATCGGCAGTCGCAATCGCCGCTAAAGTCTCCGGCGTGCCCGAAGCATCGACGCCGAGGGGGTGGTCGCCGAAGAACTGCTGTAGGAGACGCAGGCGGGCTTTTTCGACAATATCGTCCTCAGCCTCACGACAGGCCGCGATGGCGGCGGAGCGTTCCGTTTCGAAGGTTTCGGGTAATAACTTAGGGCAGAGTACCCCGTCGGTGACGAGCTCCGCGATCTTTGCAAAGTCCGAGCTCAGCGCTTCGCCCCAGACGCCGCAGGTGATTTGCGAACCGTAATCCGCAAACGTTGCCCCCATCGCATCGACCTGACTCGCAACTTCTTCTTTAGTGCGCTTGGCCGTATCACGGGTGAGTAAGGTCGATAACAAACCAGTAGTCCCACGCTTGCTGGCCTCTTCGTAGGCCGTACCAGCAGCTACAAACACCCCGAAGCCGGCCTTGGGGATGGCTTCATCAGGCTGCAGGAGGACGCGGACACCGTTTGCGAGGGTGATGAGTTCAAAGGTTTCGGAAGCAGGCGTTGGCCGGCGAGCTAGCACGACTTCTGCGGCCTTCTGTCCGCGCATGGTCGCTTGGGTCACGGTCTCGGGCTTCAACCACTGCCGGGCAGACTTGGTGAGTTCGTCTGGCGTGACTTTGGCGAGTTCCTCGACGCCGCGGCGCGGCCAAGAGATATCATGGCCCACACACGCGGCGTAACCATAACGCGCCACGGCGGCATGGATGTTCTTCAGGCCGTTGACCATCGCGACGACGGACTGACGGCGCACCTTATCCAATTGAGTTTGCGAAACGCCTTTCTGGAGAAGTCCATCGATGACATCAAAATAAGCCCGCTCAACTGCCGCGGCATCGGTGCCGGCATCGCCAATCCAGCTCAACCAGGCTAAGCCGACATCGCGGATACCCATGACTTGGGCATCAATCGCATGCACGAGTTTGCGCTTCTCCCGGAGCTCATCCCAAAGCAAGGAGCTGTTCCCAGAACCCAGGACACCGAGGCATAAGTCCAGCGGCGCTCGACCTTGCTCGAAGAAGCCCGGGACACGCCACGTCGCCACGCCCTTAGTGGTCGAGACATCTCGAACCAAGTCACAGCGGCGGGGGCCCGCTTGGGGCGGTTCAAAGGCGGGAATAACCTCGAGGCCTGGGCGACGGGAGAAGCGCGCAAACCAACGTTCCGCTGAAGCAAAAGCTTCCTCTGGCTCCATGGAGCCACCCAGAGCGAGCACGACATTACTCGGGGTGTAGCGACCGGCATGATAGGCCCGGAGATCTTCGGGGGTGATCCGGATAAAGAGTTCGCGGTGTCCGATAATCGGATGACGCATCGGATGATTCCGTAAGGTCTCCGCCAGCACCTGCTCAGCCAAAATACTGTCGTGCTCATCATCGCGCATCGCGATTTCGCGGAGGATTACCTCGCGCTCCATCTTGCAGTCCGCGTCGGAAATCAACGGGTCGAAGACCATCTCGGACAAAGCCTCCATCGCGGCTTCAAAGCCCTCCTGTGGCGCATCGATGTGGTAGACGGTGCGATCAAAGGTGGTGTAGGCGTTGGAATTACCGCCCGAACGGTGGACGGCTTCGGTCAGTTCACGGTTCGTAAAACGCCCCGTGCCTTTAAAGACCATGTGTTCCAAGTAATGCGAAATGCCGGAGCCTTCCCAGCGTCCTTCCTGTGCGCTCCCAGTCCGCACCCATGCCTGGACCGTACATAAGCCAATGTGCGGACGGTGTACGTAGATGACCTCCAAGCCGTTCGCGAGTATGCGTCTTTCGGGGTCGGGGCCGGCGATCTGACTGAAGCTAAGGCCTTCAAGAAATGACATGCTGTCAGGTATGCCCCTCAAGCAGGCGGGCGCAAGCGTCTGGCGTGGGTTATTTACCGTGTCTTTCCCCGCGCGCTTCGTCACCTCGGGCCCGCCAGAAGCGTTGCAGCGGGTGCAGTAAATCAACAATGCCATTGAAAAACAAGGGGAGCCCCCCTATCCCCTTCTTTCCCCTTGTTCCAAGGGTCTCTTCGCCCTTCCCGCTCTTCGTCCATGTATATCCCCCCTGAAATCCGTGCCCATCTTGAGGAGGTTGAGCGCCGCTCTGGCTACCTCTGGAAGTTCCTAGATGTCGCCGGCAAGCAGGTGTTGATTGGTAAGCTGGAAGAACAGATGACTGTCCCTAACTTCTGGGACAGCCAGAAGTCCGCTCAGAAGGTTATCTCCGAGTGCAACGGCTATAAGACGATCATCAGCCCGCAAATTACGTTTCGCCGGAAACTCGAGGATGCCAAGACCTTGGCTGAACTAATCGTCGAGTCCCCTGACGGCTCCGCCGATGCCGAGGTCGAAGAGCTGCGAACCCTTGCCAGCGACATGCTGGCTGAAGTCGCCGAACTCGAAATCGCCTCCTTCCTTTCCGGTTTACATGACAAGTCTAACGCCATCGTCACCGTGAAGGCCGGCGCGGGCGGTACGGAATCCAACGACTGGGCTGATCTACTCTTCCGCATGTATACCCGCTGGGCCGAACGCCGCGGCTTTAAGATTGAAATCGAAGACGTCGCCGAAGGCGAAGGCGCTGGCATCAGTCAAGCCACCTTCCGCCTCGAAGGCCCTAACGCTTACGGTTACATCAAGGCGGAACGTGGCGTCCATCGGCTCGTTCGCATTTCCCCTTTCGACGCCAATGCCCGTCGCCACACGTCGTTTGCCTCCGTGGACGTGGTCGCAGAAATCGACGACGACATTGAGATCGAGATTGAAGAAGCCGACCTCCGGGTCGACGTCTACCGCTCCAGCGGTAAGGGCGGCCAGCACGTCAATAAGACCGAATCTGCGGTTCGCCTCACGCACATCCCTACGGGCATCGTGGTGGCTTGCCAACGCGAACGCTCGCAGGTCAAGAACCGGGCCTTGGCGATGAAGATCCTTCGCGCCCGTATCTACGAAAAGACCCTCGACGACAAGCGCGCCGAGATGGAGAAGTACTACGGCGAAAAGGGTGATATCGGCTGGGGTAATCAGATCCGCTCCTACGTTTTCCAGCCTTACCAGATGGTGAAGGATCTCCGCACTGGCGTTGAGACCGGCAATATTCAGGCAGTGATGGATGGCGATATCGACGCCTTTATCAACGGCTGGCTCCGCGCGGGCGGCCCCCGCACGCGTAACAAGGACATCAAGATCGAAGACTAAGCGTCTTCACCTCGTCCCCATGCCTAGCCAAGCTACCCTGCGCTCCAAGCTTCTCGATCAGCCGCTCTTCGCGGACAAGATCTGGAAGCTTTCGCCAGAGCCTTGGCCGCTCTCCGAAGCCCAAGTCAAAGACCTCAAGCGCATTGGGGCCGCCTGCCTCAGCTACCATCGGGCCTTGGAACGGCTCTACGTCCGTTCTTTTACGGATAAGAAAATCCTGCGCAATCGGGACGTCCACGCAAAGTGGGTCTCGGAATACCTCGATCGGTATAAGCCCCAAGGGTTGATTGAACACGGCCGCCATCGCTCGGTCAAGGGACAGTGCCCCGTGGTGCTGCGGCCCGACCTCCTGATCACCGACGAAGGCTTCACGATGACGGAGTTAGATAGCGTCCCCGGCGGGGTCGGTCTCACCGCTTACTTGAATGAGGTCTACTCCGAGGACTGCGCTACCCTGGTCGGCTCGACGACCATGCCGGAGCGTTTCTTAGCCGCCCTTGGTCGACTGACTCCACAGAACCGCTTCCCGCTCGTGGCCATCGTCGTTAGCGAGGAAGCCGCGACCTACCGTCCTGAATTCCTTTGGTTGGGCGAAAAGCTCCGCTCGCTTGGCCATGACGTCCATGTGGTCGACCCAGGGCAGCTCATGCAGATGGGCTCCGAGACCTATATCCCCGTCGACGGTGCGCCGCGGAAGGTGGACCTAATCTACCGTTTCTTCGAGCTCTTCGACCTCGCCAACGTCAAGGGTGCCGACGGGATTTTCAATGGCGTTGAGGCTGGCCAAGTAGCGCTCACGCCGCCGATGAAAGCTTACCAAGAGGAGAAGCTCGGCCTTGCCTTACTTCATCACCCGATGCTTTCAGAGTTCTGGAAGGAGAACCTGCCCGAAGACCACCACGAGGCCTTGTTCCGCATTGTGCCGAAGACGTGGATCATGGAGAAGACCGACTTACCGCCGACCGCCGTGCTCCACGCCCCGCTCGTCAACGGGCGGCCAATTCGAGACTGGACCGAATTAGCCGAGGCCTCTCAGCGGGAACGTAACCTCATCATCAAGGCAAGTGGCTTCCATGAAACCGCTTGGGGGGCCCGCAGCGTGACCCTCGGAAGCGACGTCTCCCGCGAGGAGTGGCTCGAGGCTATCGAGCGTGCCCTTGACCCAGAGAACGACACCTTCCACGTGATGCAGGAATACCATAAGCCCTCCCGCCTGAGCCACCCGGTCTACGCGGAAGATGGCTCGGTCGTCCCGGCCGATGGCCGCGTGCGCCTCTGTCCCTACTACTTTGTCGACGGGGATACGGTGGAGCTTTCGGGGGTACTTTCGACCTTCTGTCCGGCCGACAAAAAGATCATCCACGGGATGAAAGACGCGGCCTTACTGCCCTGCAAACTGGTCAGCGCTACGGCCTAATATCCCTCGGGTGGCAGAGGTTGCCTTGCCTCCGGCAGGGAATCGGCCAACTTCGAGGCCATGAAGCGACTGCTTACCCTCCTTTTGCTCGGCTGCCTCTGGTTAACACCGTCCGCCGACGCCGCGTCCCACACCAAGGTCGACCTCGTCAACCTGACGCCTGATATCCGTCCCGGCCAAAAGGCTTGGGTCGCGGTGCGCTTTGTTTGCGACGAACATTTCCACATCTACTGGAAGAATCCGGGCGATGCCGGTCAAAGCCCGACGATCGAATGGCAAGACGCCGCCGGGACGACCTCAGGTCCCCTGACCTACCCCGGCCCCAAGATGCTCGACCAAAAGGGCATCTATAATTTCGTCCATGAATATGAAACGTTGTTGCTCCTTGAATTAACCATCCCCGCCAACGCCACGGGCGAACTCAACCTGAAGGCAAAGGTTGAATGGCTCGAGTGCGACGACAAGGGCTGCTACCCGTTCGACAAGGAGGTCTCCCTGAAACTCAAGGTCGGTCCTGGTAATGCCGCTGCGAAGTACGACCCAAAACTATATGGCGACCTCCGCCCCACCGTCCGTGCCAGTTATACCGTCAAGGCCGACACACTGACCGTAACTCCGCCCGCCGAGGCCAAGTTGGCACTATCCAAAGTTTGGTTCCCAGAGCGCGGCGTCCTTTCCCCCGAAGGCGTCTTTACGCAAAAGCAGGACGCGACCACGAAATCCTTTAGCCTTAAGGACGCCTCTGAGAAGCTGGAAGCTGGCCCCGTCGTCTTCGTCGCCCAAGATACGAGTGGTACCTGGTATCGCGTGGAAGCACTCCCCGCCGCTGGTAGCGCGACCCCTGCTTCCGCCAATACCACCAAGGAAATGCCAAAGAGCACCTCTGCTTGGCTCCCATGGTCACCAGAGGCCGAAGCCAAGGCGCTCGCTGCCGGCCAGACGGTCTACATCGATTTCACAGCTGAATGGTGCGCGACCTGTCAGATTAACAAACGTGTCTACAAGCATGATGTCGTCGCCGCCGCTTTAGCCGACAAGGGCGTGGTTCTTCTGAAGGCTGACTGGACCAAAAAGGACGCGGTCATCGCGGCCGAACTCACCAAGTACGGCCGCAGCGGCGTGCCGTGTAATGTCTTTCTCAAACAAGGTGCCCCGACGGCCTTACTGTCTGAAGTGATCTCTGATGACGAAGTGCTCGCGGCCCTCAGTGCGATTAGCGCAGGCAAAGAATATCGGGCCACCAATGAGTCTCATGGTTACGTGGTCTGGCTCCTGCTGGCCTTCGGTGGCGGCGCCCTGCTTAACCTCATGCCCTGCGTCTTCCCGGTCATCGGCCTCAAGGTCTTGGGGTTTGCCCGCGAAGCCGGCGCTGACCGTGGGGTCGTCGTCCGTAATGGCCTGCTTTACTCACTCGGTGTCGTGCTGAGCTTCCTTGCGTTAGCGGGCCTTATCCTCGCCCTCAAGGCGGGTGGAAACTCCGTCGGCTGGGGCTTCCAGATGCAATCCCCGGGCTTCGTGCTTGGTACTTGCGTGCTAATGGTGACACTTGGCTTGAGCCTAGCAGGGGTCTTCGAAATCGGTACGGGGTTGGCGGGGACCGCCGCCGGTGCTGAGCCACAAGGCGGTGCTTCGGGGGCTTTCTTCTCGGGCGTACTCGCAACCGCCGTCGCAACTCCTTGCACTGCGCCTGGTCTCGGGGCGGCGCTAGGCTTCGCCCTCGATAAGGACCGTGCGTCTGGCGAGACTTTACTCTTCTTCGTCGTGATCGGCCTGGGGATGGCCATCCCCTATCTCCTGCTCTCGATCTTCCCCAAGCTAACTAACCTCCTGCCCCGCCCTGGCGAATGGATGGAGACGCTCAAACAAGCGATGGCTTTCCCGCTCTTTGCCTACGCGCTCTATTTACTCTGGGTCCTTAACTCTCAAGTCGAAGATCGCGGCTGGGTGCGCGATGCTTCGCTCGGCCTCGCCGTGTTAGCCACCGCCTGCTGGATCTGGGGTCGCTGGGGTGCCCCACATCGCACCGATCGTGAACGCCTGATTGGGAAGACATCGGCGGTTCTGCTGTATGTTCTCACCCTCGCCCACCTTTACTGGTACCTGCCATAAGGTGTAGTGGTAACTAGTATTCAGGCATAAAAAAGGCCCGCTCATCAGCGGGCCTTTTTGTTCATGGGACGAAACTTAGAGGGCAGTCACCGGAGCTGGGGAAGGCGCATTGCCGGAGGCAGGAGCGGTCCCAGTCGCAGGCTTAACGGCGCCCGAAGAAATCGGACCAGAGTAATTCGCGTCGACAACGATAGCCTTACGATCCTTCGCAGCCGACTGACGGCCAGCGGCGCTCTTGTCGGCCTGCTGGGAGCCGAGCGCGAGGACTTCGGTGGAGCTCTGATTGGCGCCCGACTTCACGAGGTAATCACGGACGCTCTGCGCACGCTTATCGGAGAGACCAAGGTTGTATTCTTCGGTGCCGAAATGGTCGGTGTAGCCGGCGATGATGACCTTAGTCGCATTCACGCGACCAGCAATACCGTCGAGCTTGGCGCGCTCCTTGGCGTCTACCGTGTAACGATCGAAGTCGAAGTAGATAGTCGTCAGGATGGCTTCCGGGGGGATGTTGTTATTACGGATAGCATCAGCCATGGCGCTAAAACCTGGAGGGCGAGTGTCGAGGCCAGTGGAGTTACCGCCCCCGGCGTTCGAATTGAAGTCGGAAGGCATGCGGGAAGGACCGCAACCCACGAGGAGGCCGGCGGCGACAAGGAGAAGGGAGAGACGCTTCATGGTTAAGAGGGATAAAAGGTGCGTTTTCTGGGGTCGGCAAGCCTTGACTCGGTCAGTAACGGCGAACCTTGGGGTCGACCTTCAAGGACCAGGCATCGATACCCCCCTGGACATTGGAGACCTGGGCGTAACCTTTAGCCCGTAAAAACTGGGTGACCCGGAGGCTGCGGCCACCGTGATGGCAGTGAATAAGGATCGGCACGCCCTGCGGGATTTCTGCTAAACGTTCTGGCACCAAGGCCATCGGAATGAGCTTGGCACAGGCAATGCAACAGGTGGCGTGCTCGGAGGGTTCGCGCACATCGATGAGCAAAGGTGGCTGGGCGGAGGCGAGCAGGCGCGAAGCCTCTTCGATGGACACTTCTAAGGGATGTTCGGACATGGCGGTGGGCGTTAGCTGGCAGGTGGTGGGTTGATAGAATGATTTTTCGAGAGCAAGAATAGTCGGCTCACGGCCGCACGCCGGACAGGCGGAGTCCGCGGCCAGGTGCACCACGCGCGCGGTGCCAGCCTCCACGTCGATTAAATGCAACCGGGACTGCGTCCGTCGGTCGAGTAAAACAGCGATGACCTCCGATGCCATCCATGAGCCCACCACCCCGCAGGTCGCCCCCCAGACGCCGGCTTCGGCGCAGGTTGGCACCGAAGCAGCAGCGGGCATGACAGGATAAACACAACGATAGCAACCGTGCTTCGGCAGAAAGACACCGACCTGACCCTCGCTCCGGATTACACTGCCGTGGATGAGTGGCTTGCCAGCTAAGACGCACGCATCAGCCGCCAAGAATCGCGTGGCGAAATTATCGGTACCGTCGACGACTAAGTCGTAGCGTGCGATGACCTCAGCGGCGTTCTCGATGGTTAAGCCCTCGGGGTGCAGGGCAATTTGCAGCCCTGGGTTTATTTCCGATAAAGCTTCCGCCGCGGAAATCGTCTTCGGTAGGCCCAAGGTGTCGAAACCATGCAGGACTTGGCGATGGAGATTACTCAGTTCTACTTGGTCCGGATCGGCGATGCCGAGCAGACCAACGCCCGCCGCCGCTAAATAAAGCGCCGCGGGCGAGCCTAACCCACCGGCCCCGAGGACTAAGACTTTGGCTGATTTCAGCCTAAGCTGACCCGCCTCACCGACCCCAGGTAGACGGATCTGCCGGGAGTAGAGCTCCCGTTCATGCGACCCAAGACGTTCATCCGACGACATGCCCCTATGCAGTGCAAGCCCCGCCCCCTGTCAAACCCCAGCCACTGCAAAGCAGGGATTGAAACTAACCGCGGCCTTGCACAGCGTTCCCGCCGTGTCCTCCGTTTTCCTCGGCATCGACTATGGTTCCAAGCGCGTCGGGCTCAGCCACGGCGATGAGCTCGGCTTTGCCTTTCCCTTGCCTGCTGCCACCGCCCCCGAAACGGAGGAGCGCTTTAACCAAATCGGGCGGGAAATCGCTCGGCTCAAAGTCACCCAGCTTGTTTTGGGCTACCCGTTATCTCTAGAGGGCGAGAAGACGAAACGCTGCCTCGAGGTCGATGCCTTCGCCGTCGAGCTGACCAAGCGCTTCGGCCTGCCAATCGAGCTGGTGGATGAAGGCCTCACGAGTCAGGCAGCCGACGCCCTCTCCGGCCAGCGCAAGCCTCGCTCGTCCCAAGAACGCCAAGATCAAGCGAAGTCAGGCGAACGCGATTCCCGCGCCGCCGCGGTCTTACTTCAGGACTTCCTCAATAGCCGCGGCTTTAGCGCCTGACCACCCATGGCCAAAAGTAAACCGGTCAAGCCGCCCAAGACCGATCTCACTCCCGAGCGGTTCTTAGTTCGAGTCGCCTTCGATGGCACCGATTACAAAGGCTGGCAGATTCAGGATACCGGTCGCACCGTCCAAGGTGAATTGGAGGGCCGCCTTTCCCGCATCTTTAAGAAGCCCATCACCATCCATGGCAGTGGCCGGACCGATGGCGGCGTCCACAGCGTGGGACAATGTTTTCATTTCGATGCCTTTTGGCCGCACCCGACCAAGCGTCTCATGCATGCGATCAATACCGGCGAACAGTACGGCCTGTTGATTACACACATTCACCGGGTCGCAGCAGATTTCCACTGCCGTAGTTCAGCTATCGGCAAGCGCTACCGCTATGAAATCCACCTCGGCTTCCCGCCGCCATGGGAAGCCCGTTATTGCCTTGGGTTGAATTGGGATACCCTTGATGTGAAAGCGATGCGCAAGGGCGCCAAGCTACTCTTAGGTCGCCACGACTTCCGGGCCTACGGTGCTACCCATCGCCAAGGGATGGAGAACGAATACCCCGTCAAAGACCTCTGGCGGCTCGACGTTCGGCAAAAAGGCCGACGCATCACCATCATCACGGAAGCCAGCGGCTACTTGTATAAGATGGTGCGGCGGTTAGTCGGCGGACTCCTTCGCGTGGGCGAGGGCAAGATGCCGCCCGAGCGTCTGTTGTCGTATCGCGAGGAGAAAGTCATTACCGCCGAAATCCCGACGGCCCCGCCCCGCGGCCTCTTCATGGATAAGGTCTTATACGACCCTGCTGATCTGCGCCCCAAGAAGTAACCTTAAGCCGAGATTAAGGCCTCGAAAATATAGTCCGTATTTACCTGCAACTCACTGGCTTGGGCGGGTTTCAATGGATAACACAGCTCTCATGAAGACTCGACTCATCCTTAGCCTGCTCTGCACTAGCCTCAGTCTGGCTGCCGTTGAAACCACGCCGCCAGCCGCTTCCAAACCAGCTACGCCGAACACGCCGGGCGTCCCGGATGTCATCGCCCTTTTCGACAAGCGGGCGCTGGTGAAGCCAATCACGGAAATGGAAGGCATCCTGACCGACGGCTCCAAGTCCATCGTCTACAAAATCGTTGTCCGCTCTCTCCCGCCCGACCATGAAATGGGTCCGTGGGCTCCGGCGACGCTCAAGGACAAAGGCGGCTACTGGGAAGACACCGTGGATAAGAAGATGTACCGCGTCGATGCCGAGTACCTAAAGATTTTGAATAAGCGCGGCTGGGAAATGTTCAATGCG
>CAITUF010000109.1 GCA_903895475.1 uncultured Opitutia bacterium
CTCCATGCCAGTGAAGGCGATTTGGTACACTAGATTAGCGAAGGAGGTTCGTCGGACGGCGGAAGAACGGACCGTCGCAAGGTCGAAAATTGAGGGACGCTTGGCATCGGCGGCAGCCCGTCGGTCCTCCGGTAAGGTCTCGGGGAAATAGCGGACGACTAGGATGAAATTAAGGAGCGCCATCGCCGCGGCGATGGCGGCCGGAACTGAGAAAGGATTAAGCCCGAAGGAACCGGTCACCGCTCCCTTGACGATTTGTTCAGGCGCGGCGAGGCCTCCGATGACCGGACCGAAGACGAAGCCGAGGCCAATCGCGATGCCGACCACTGCCATTCCTTTGGTACGATCCTTCTCGTCGGTGACGTCCGCGGCCGCAGCGCTCGCCACCGCAATATTGCCAGCCATCATGCCGCAGACCAATCGGGTTAGCACTACGACCCAGAACTGCGCGGCAAAGATCCAAACGAGGTAAGCCAGTGCACTACCGGCCAAGGTCAGGGTAAGGACCCGACGGCGACCAATCCGGTCGGAGAGTGCACCCCACAGCGGGGAGAATATAAACTGCAACAGTGAGTAGAGCGTGCTCAATAACCCGCCGAAAAGTACGGTCTTCTTAAAGACCGTGTCGCCACCCATCCATTCGGCGGCGCCGTTCAAGACTCCAATCAAGGTCCCCGCCGACCCTTCGGTCGTGATGTAGTAATCCAGCAGGTGGGGGAACAGCGGAATAACGATACTGAACCCGACGATATCCATGAAGACCGTCAGGAAAATCAGCCCGAGAATACGACGTTGGGGTAACGGGGGACTGGCAGACATGCGGTCAAAATGGGTATGCCCCCCTGAACCGCAAACAAAAGAGCGTCCTTGCGAGCACCCCGAGATGGCCAAGAATAGTGCGATGCGCCTGACCGCCCTTCTACTTCTTCTCGCTGGCTGGGGCCAAATCATAGCGGCGACCGACCCCAAACTGTTCCTGGTCGAACAAAAGCTGAAGGGCTTTAGCGACGGGGATTATGCGCCAGCCGTCGAGCGGCTCCTCGCCGAGTTTGAGGCCAACACTGGGGTCGGCCTCAAGCCTGGTATCCTGCGTAAGTGCGGGCTCAAAATCTCCTCGGAGGCTGGACTCGGGCTGGCCACACCCAAGCCACTGATTCGAGCGCTCGGCACCGCCCTGATGAAGCGCGGCTTTTCCAAGGACGCGATCATCCTCTGTGACGTCCGTCAGCAGAGCCTACAACAATCCGGCTTCCTCCCGCCCCTCAGCACGGAACGACAGGACTTCGAGGGCTTCACTGTCGTAGCCTATGAACCTAACGCCCCCAAGTGGGCCGAAGAAAAGAAACTCTGCTTCGAGAACCAAGTCCTCCCTCGACCAGGCGTCCCGACTCCACCGTGGGGTGATGCCCGCATCAGCGTCCTCCCCAAGACGCTGTTCGACGAGGTCGACTTCTGGATTAACCTACCAGTCTTGAGCGACAGCAAGTCCTTGGGTGTGCATGGCGCTATCGCCGCCGCCTCGCTTGGCAACATGGCCAATGCCGAACGCTTCTTCGATAACCCAGCCAGCGCCACCAAGGCCGCCATCGAGGTCTGCGCCATCCCCGGACTAGCGAAGAAGAATGTCCTGACGATTCTCTCACTGGAACGCTACCAAATCCTCGGTGGCCCAGGGTTTGATGCTAACTGGTGCCTCTCCGAGAAGACTATTCTGGCCAGCGCTAATCCCGTGATTCTGGATTTCATCGGGCTGCAAAAAATCAATGCGGGCCGGACAGCCAGATCCATTGCGGCTATCCATCCAGAGCCGCCTATTTTCTCAGCGGCCAATGCCGGCGAGATCCGCCTCGGCACCTGCCGCCCGTCTGAAATCAAGTTGGTTCGTCTCGCGGCCGAATAAGGACCTAACAAAAAAGGGCGACCGAGGCCTAGCCTCAATCGCCCTGGGCAAGTTAGTCGGTTACTTAGAGCTGCAGGCCGAGGGCTTCCGAAGCCGTGGCACGCTCTTCGAGTAATTCCTTCTCGGTGATGGCAATCTTCTCCTTGGAGAAGGCGTCGAGCGGGAGGCCTTGGACGACTTCCCAAGAGCCGTCGGCCTTAGTGCGCAACGGATAGCCGAACATGATGCCAGGAGTAATACCGTAGTCGCCCTTGGAAAGGACGGCCGCGGAATGCCAATCGCCAGTCGGCGTCGGGAAGTGAAGGCTGCGCAGGGTGTCGAGGGCGGCGTTGGCCGCCGAAGCCGCGGACGAGGCGCCGCGGGCCTTAATGACAGCTGCACCGCGCTTCTGGACGTCGGGCACGAAGGTATCCTTCAGCCATGCGTGGTCGGAAATGACCTGCGTGGCCGGCTTGCCCTCAATGGTGGCGTTGGTGAAGTCCGGGTATTGGGTGGACGAGTGATTACCCCAGATGGCGACATTCTTGACGGCGGAGTTATGAACGCCGGCCTTGCCTGCGAGCTGCGATTTCGCGCGGTTCTCGTCGAGACGGGTCATGGCGAAGAAATTCTCGGCGGGGAGGTTGGCGGCGGAGCGGAGGGCGATGAGGCAGTTCGTGTTGCAGGGGTTGCCAACGACGAGGACCTTCACCGACTGCTTGGCACTGCGCGCGATGGCTTGGCCTTGGCCGATGAAAATCTTGCCGTTGATTCCGAGGAGGTCCTTACGCTCCATGCCGTCCTTGCGAGGGACAGCGCCGATGAGTAGGCACCAATCCGCATTCTTGAAACCCTCATCGAGATCGCCCGTGGCAACGACGTCGGCAAGCAACGGGAACGCACAGTCCTGAAGTTCCATCACGACGCCAGCGAGGGCGTTTAGACCCGGGCCAACTTCGATGAGGTTCAGGGCGACGGGCTGGTCAGCGCCGAACACTGCGCCTGAGGCGAGACGGAAGATTGCCGCGTAACCGATATTGCCGGCAGCGCCGGTGACCGCGACGCGGATAGGAGTCTTAGAAGCCATGGTGAAGGCCTATCTAGTTACGGACCGACCAAGGTGTGAAGCGGAAAAGTCAGAGACCCAACTCGCCCTGCGACAGGTCGTCTGCCGCCGGGGCCGAAAGGCTGTCCTTCGCCAATTGTGCCAAGGTCGCCGCCGAACGCCCTTCGACCGAGCAAAGTGCCCGTAAGACCAAGGCCGAAGCTAGGGCATCGTAGAGCGCACAATGGTATTTACGGCGATTCGGGGGACAATGCTTGGCGGCCAAGGAATCCAGCCGGGCGCCTAACCGAAAGACCGATACCAAGGCCTGCAGACGATAGTCCCCTAGGCTCGGCACCCAAGTCCGGGCGAGGCGGCAGGTATCCACCCAAGACCCCCACTCAGCGACCTCAGTCTCGGAGTCGATAAAGGAGGGGACCGCTGGCGGCCGCAACCAGGTCCCGCGGAGTAGGCCTGACTCCACCGAGGCATTATGTGCAGCCAGGAGACCCGTCCGACGGAGCGACACCCAGTGATCCCATTCAGACTCGAAGAGCGGGAGCCCCTTGAGCTCTTTCTCCGAGAGGCCATGACATTGGGTGTCGATCGGCGGCACCGGCGTCCGGGCGGCGTTCAACCTCGTCGAGGTATTAATGATGTCGCCGCCCAACAACGTCGCGACTCCA
>CAITUF010000110.1 GCA_903895475.1 uncultured Opitutia bacterium
ACAAACATTCTGCACCCTAACCTCTTTTTATCTATGTCCGACCAGTCCCCCCTGACTAAATACGCCCGGCTCTGGATTGCCTTGAGCGCAAACCTCTTGCTCGTGCTGCTCGCCTGGTACCTCCCGAACGATGAAAAGAGCCGCGGTCCAGCGCTACTCTCCATCGCCGGACACCAGCACTTCGTCCTGCTGCATTTTCCGGTCGCAATCCTGATGCTCATTCCGTTCTTCGAAATCTGGGATCGCCACAACGAAGCTAGCCTCTTGATTCGCCGACTCAGCCTCTTGGGCGCCGCCAGCATCTGGGCCACTTGCGTCTTCGGCATTTTCGAAATGCATTTCAACGGCTCAGTAGATTATAACGATTTAGACTCACACCTCAAGACTGGCATCGCCGCATCGTTCATCGCTAGTGCTTCATGGCTACTGATCTTCCAAAGCTGGCGCGTCCGCGTATCGGCGCAAATTATCGCCGTAGTGGCCATGACCATCGCTGCACACATCGGCGGGGATAGAGTCCACGGGGATCTCTTTAAGCCGAACAAGGAGTCGTTGAAGGCGTCGGAACCTAAGGCCACGGCGGACCGTCCGCCTATTCCGCTCGGTTAAACCGACTAGCCGTTCGCCTCGGGACTAAGTTTGCCTCCGGCTCTCCCCCATCGTCTCGCCACCCCACCCGCCGCCCACCGATGCAAGTCTCCCTGCTACTCTGCGTCGGTACGCTCGCGGCCGCACCCCTCACGTTGAAAAAAGCCGAGCCGGCCCCATCGCTTAGCCCGGAGCAGAAAGCCGACTACGCCCAGGTGATCCAACCGCTGTTCAATGCGCACTGCGTGTCGTGCCACGGCCCGAAGAAGGAGAAGGGCAAGCTGCGCCTCGACTCACTCGAAGCCACGCTCAAGGGCGGCAAGAACCCGACCTTCACGCTTGGCCGGCCCAACAGCAGCATGCTGCTGGCCCGCGTCTTCCTAGAGCGCGGCGCCGGCGACGTCATGCCGCCCAAGGCCGAGCGGCCGCTGACCGAAAAGCAGAAGGAAGCGCTTTACAGCTTCATCGAAGGACAGCCGATCCCCGCCGACCTCGCGAAGGCTGCCAAGGCCGACACCCAAGCCGCCCTGGCCGCGGCCAAGCCGAGTGCCCGCACCGATTCCCCGACCGGGAAGTAAGTTTGGTTTGCCCAACCCCTGCCCCCCTCCCTTTATCCCCTTACCCCCATGAACCTCCGTACCCTCCTCGCCCTCGCCCTCTTCGCGGGTCTGGCCACGCCCACCATCGCCGACGAAGTGAAGCCCCTGCGCGTCCTCGTCGTTGCTGGCGGTTGCTGCCACGACTACGCCAACCAGAAGGAAATCCTCAAGAAGGGCATCGAAGCCCGCCTCAACGCCAAGGTCGAGATGGCCTACGACGCCACGAAGGGCACGAAGCCCGTCTTCGAAATCTACAAGAAGGATGGCTGGTACAAAGACTTCGACGTCGTCGTCCATGACGAGTGCGCCGCCGACATCACCGACCCGACCTACGTCGAGAACATCCTCAAGGCTCACCGCGAAGGCGTGCCGGCCGTGAACCTCCACTGCGCCATGCACAGCTACCGCTGGGGCAAGTTCCAGCAGCCCGTGAAGCCCGGCGACGACAACGCGCATTGGTACGAGATGCTCGGCCTGCAGTCCACTGGCCACGGCCCCCAGCAGCCCATCGCGATTAAGTTCACCGACAAGGAGCACCCCATCACCAAGGGCATGGCTGACTGGACCACGGTCAACGAAGAACTCTACAACAACGTCCAAGTTCTGACCGGCAAGGGTCTCGCTAACGGCACCCAGAACAGCCCCGAGCGGAAGGATAAGGCCGGCAAGGTCGTACCTGCCAAGGAAACCACCGCTATGGTCGCTTGGACCAACGAATATGGCCCCAAGAAGACCCGTATCTTCTCGACCACCATCGGCCACAACAACGCCACTGTTGAAGACGCGCGTTACCTCGACATGGTCGCCCGCGCGGTACTCTGGTCGGTCAACAAGATCGACGCCAATGGCAAGGCACTCCCTGGCTACGAAGCCAAGAAGGTCGAAGCCACCAAGTAAGACCGGCTGCCTCCCTCCAAAACCCCGGCGCTCCCGGGGTTTTTTGTGTCCATTAACTAGGACGAATAGGGCCGCCGCACCCTGCCCCCTTGTGTTTTCCTAGTAGATACCTAAGTTCCGCTCACCCCACCCCCAATGAGCCTACTCCGACTTGTGCCTCTGTTCTGCGCCGTTGCCGCCTTGGCCGCGGATGCCTTACCACCCAAGCAACCGCTTTGGGAGGGCGTCGCACCAGGATTGAAGTCAGACGAAGCTCCGCTCCCCACCAAGGCCAGCTACACGGTGCACTTACCCGAGAAACCTAACGGTGCCGCCGTTATTATTTGTCCGGGCGGCGGTTATGGCGGCTTAGTTGTCGGCAGCGAAGGCCACGGCATCGCCAAGTGGCTCAACGCCCAAGGCATCGCTGGTATCGTTCTGGAATACCGTCTCCCCGCTGGACACGACAAAGTGCCGCTGCTCGACGCACAGAAGGCACTCACACTAACCCGCACTCGTGCCGCCGAATGGAAGATCGACCCAAAGAAGGTCGGCATCATCGGCTTCTCCGCCGGCGGCCACTTAGCGGCGACCGCAGCCACACATTTTACCCCCGAGAACCGACCTGACTTCGCCATCCTCATCTACCCGGTCATCACGATGAGCGTTGGCACGCATGGCGGCTCGAAGAAGAACCTCTTAGGCGCAATCCCTTCGGATGAACTCGCTCATTTCTACTCGAACGAGAAGCAAGTGACCAAGGACACTCCACCGACCTTCCTGGCGCACGCCCTCGACGATAAAGCCGTGCCGATTGAGAACAGCCGCCTGTTCCATCAAGCCTGCCAAGCCAAGGGAGTGGCCTCTAAGCTACTCGAACTCCCTAACGGTGGCCATGGACTGAACGGCTACAAGGGCCCTTCATGGGACGCTTGGCAGAAGCAGTCCTTGGAATGGCTCCGTGACCAGAAATTCATCCCTTAAGCCTGCAACCAAAACACTTCCCTACTGACTCACCTTTAACCCCTATGCGCCTCCCCTCCCTCCTTTGCGCCCTTAGCCTCGCCGCCTTCACGGGCTACGCTGCCGACGCGCCTAAGTCCATCGCCCCTAAGGCTCAGGCCCCCAAGAACGTGGAACCTCCAGTCTACATGACCGTCGAGACGGCCGGACCCGACTTCCCCCTACAGGGCGAATACGCCGGCGAAGGGCTCGGGGCGAACATCATTGCGCTCGGCGACGGCAACTTCCGCCTCGTCACCTTCAAGGGTGGCCTCCCCGGCGCCGGCTGGGATGCCTCGGCCAAGAACGAAGTCGAAGCTAAGCGCGACGGTGACGTCGTCCGCTTCAAAGAAGTCGCCGAACTCAAAGGCGGCGTGCTGACTGTCGGTGCGACTTCACTTAAGCGTATCGAGCGTCACAGCCCAACCGAAGGCGCCAAGCCCCCGGCTGGCGCAATTATCCTTCTCGATGGCAGCAATGCGGATGCATGGAAAGGCGGCCACCTGGATGAACGTAAACTCCTCGCTGCCGGCACGACGTCCAAGCAGGCCTTCCAGAGCTTCACGCTACACCTGGAATTCCTCCTGCCTTTCAAGCCCCTTGGCCGTGGCCAAGGCCGCGCGAACAGCGGCGTCTATGTGCAGAACCGCTATGAAGTACAGGTCCTCGATAGCTTCGGCCTAAAGGGCTTGGATAACGAATGTGGCGGCGTCTACCAGAACAGCTCGCCCAAGGTGAATATGTGCTTCCCGCCGCTGCAGTGGCAGACCTACGACATCGAGTTCACGGCGGCCAAGTTTGACGCCAACGGCAAGAAGACCGATAACGCGATCCTCACCGTGAAGCACAACGGCGTAGTCGTGCAGGATAAACTCTCGCTCAAGGGCGCGACCCCTGGCGGCGGCTTTAAGACTGAAGTCCCAGCGCCTGGACCCTTCCAGCTGCAAGGCCACGGCAACCCGGTGTACTACCGGAACGTTTGGATCGTCGAACAGAAGTAACACAGTCAGGGGACTGGTTGGCTAGAGTATGGTTGGCTAGGGGAAATACTCTTCTAGACTACAAGTACGTATACCTAGGAAATGGATGACTGACTTAATCCGTGCCACCCTGAACCTACGCGGATTTATCCATGGCATGGAGCAGCACCAAAGACTTGGACCAGTCAGGACCTACCGTGACCTTATCGTCTGGCAAAAAGGTAAACAGTTGGCAATCGACGTTTGCCTGCTTTGCGAAACCCATGGCATGCGTAGTCGCTTTGGACTCCGAGACCAAATGACTCGCGCCGCCATCTCGATTCCCTCCAACATAGCGGAAGGGGATGAACGCGGCACCAATAAGGATTCTTTAAAATACCTAATTATAGCCCGAGCCTCGCTGGCCGAACTTGAAACCCAAATTGAGATTACTATCGGCCTGAACGCAATTAACACTGAAGAATACGATAAACTGCACTTACAAGCACAGGAAGTCGGTCGGTTGATCGGCGGGACCATCCGGATGCGCCAGCTACGCCTCAACGGCAGCCCACCTGAAGAAGCTAAGTGAGTAGGTCGGGCTGCCCCCTAGCCAGCCATACTCCAGCCCACCAACCCCCTATCTGCTTTG
>CAITUF010000111.1 GCA_903895475.1 uncultured Opitutia bacterium
ATGGAGCCGCCGAGATAGCCGACCTTGATCTCGGGCAAAGCCCCCGAACCGAAGACCCCTTGGGCTTTGGCGAAGAAATTCGGCAAGCCAGTACGCGGCCGGCACTCCTGGGCATCGACCAAGGGAAACTCGGGCTCGGCCGCTTGGACGAAACCGACAGACACCAGTAAGGCGCAGAGCAGAGAACGCATGGGGGATTATATAAGAAGCCTCTGGCCAGGTTTTGTTCCCCGCAAGTCGGGTAAAGCACGCCTTAAAGAAAGCCGGTTGCCTCCCCCGGACGACAGGCTGACATTGGCTTCACCCATGAGACGCCTCCTGCTTGGCCTGCTTTGCATTCCGATCATGTACGCGGAAACCTACGTGGAACGCATCTCGGCCGTGACGACCACCCCGGGGTTGGTTGCGTTCTGGGATTTCACGAAGCGTGAGTCGCCCGGCCAACGTTTCAGCGCCCACGTCCCGGCCGGAGCGAAGAACGACTTCGCCCTCGACGCCGGCAACTACGTGAAGGACCTTTGGGGCCAGGGCCCGGCCGCGAGTTACGCCGACTTCCCCTTGCTCGGCTCGGGACCGTTCGGCCAGGCGATCCGCATCAAGCAGGAGACGAATCCCGACTTCCGTCCCCTGCTCTTCGTGCCGCGCGCCCGCCTGCAGGACTCGCCCTTGGACATCAAAGGATCCGGCAAGGCCGTGACGGTCGTCGTCTGGGCCATCCGCGAAAGCGGCAATCACGCGCTCGCCGGCATCTGGCATGAAGGCACAGACCTCAAGGAGAAGACCACCGAGACCATCGCCAAGGTGGAACGCGGCCAACGCCAATACGCCCTCTTCGCCGGGCTGAACAAAGAAGGCGCCGCCTGCGGCCACGTCTCCGAAAATGGCGCGAGCTCCTTCCTGAATAAGTACGCTCTACACAAGTGCAACTCGGCGGAAGCTTCCCCAAAGGTTCCGGCGGACTCGGCCCCGGCCGTGCTGGCCAAGTCGTGGCAGACCTTCGCGATGACCTTCGACAGCCGTACGCAGGAGATGACCGGCTGGCTCAACGGCATCAGCGGCGACCGCTGGCTCGAGAACCCGCAGCAGGACCGCCTCCTGTCGTTCGCCGCCAACGCCTGGCTGCAAGGCCGCTTGGCAAAAATCCCCGGCACCCAACCCGGCGAGGATCCAACCTTCCCCGCAGACCAATATTACAACCCACCGGAAGAAACGCCAGTCAAGGTCACGGTCCTGAGCGAACAACGCTCCAAACGCGAAGAGCTCCGGGAATACCGCTACACGAAGGTCAAGGTGACGATCGTGAATGATGAGGAGCGCAGCCGTGAACTCGTCGCACTCCGCCTTAATCCTTGGTGGTTCCCGCATGACCTCTACACCCCGAAGGCCGACGGCACGGGCGGGCCCTTCACCATCGGGCGAGTCATCCATAGTTCCCGCAGCGTCGGCTTCACGGGTTGGATCGGCGGAGTGGCCGTCTTCAACCGCGCCCTGACGGCGGCGGAATTAGGTAAGCTCCAAGCCCTCACGGTGGAGCCCATCCCTTCGCCGACGGACAAGTAAGGAAGCCCGCCCGACAAAACGCTTCCGTCCTGCCGACGGCTCGGCAATAGTTAAGGCCATGGATAACGTCACGCATGCGGCCCTCGGCCTCTCCGCTGGGCTACTCGTTGCCCGCCGCGGTGGCTCGCTACCGGCCGCCGCCGTCGCGGCCCTGCTCGCGGCGGAAGCCCCCGACCTCGACGTCTTCATCCGTAGCGCCGGCGACCCGCTCGTCTCGTTCCGCTGGCATCGCCACTTCACGCATAGCTTCGCGTTCATGCCTGTCTGGGCGCTCGCGAGTGCTTGGCTCACCTCTTGGCTCTTCCGTTGGCGGCAGAAAGGCGAAGAGCCATGGCGGGGGCTCTTCCTCCCCGCCTTAGCCGGCGTCCTCACGCATCTTCTTTGCGACGGCTGCACCAGTTATGGCACGATGTTACTGTGGCCGTTCAACGAGGTACGCTATGCCTGGGATTGCCTCCCCATCATCGACCTCTTCGCGACGCTGCCACTGCTGACCTTGGTCATCCTCGCCTACCGCCGTCAATCGCGTCGGCTGGCCGCCTACGGGCTAATCTGGTTTACCGGCTACGCATTCATCGGCGTCTGGCAACACCACCGCGCGGAGGCCAGCCTGCGTGCTTGGCTGAGCACGCGCGGGATTGAACCCACGCGCCTGACCGTTAAACCCACGGTCTCCAACCTCCTTGTCTGGCGCGGCGTCTGGCAGCACAAAGACCATTGGCAAGTCGGGGCTGTCCGGGTGCCGCCTTGGGGTCCGGCGATGATCGCACCCGGCGACGAACGTTTAGCGTGGAAGGAAACCATGCCTGGAAATCCACCCGCGGACTCCCAGGCCGGCAAGGATTTCGCGGACTTCTCCAAGTTCACCCAAGGCTGGAACTCCTACGCTGCTTTTGAAGCGGGCGTCGTCATCGGCGATATTCGCTTTGGCATGCTGCCTACGAGCGGTCGGCCGTTATGGTCGGTCTACTTCGGACGCGACACCAAGCACGGCTCAAATAATTCCACCGTGGAAATCCTGATGGACCGCAAGCTAGAGGACGGTGACTGGGGCCGCTTCGGGGGCTTGCTCGACGGCTCTGACCCGCGTTACGTTCCGGCCCGCTGATTGCTTGGTGCGCACCCGCCGCCCCTACCTAGCGCTGACCTATTTAACGATCTCGACCTTGTTCGGAGGCGTCACGACTTTTTCCGGAAGTCCCGGGAAGAGCTGTCGAAGTACCTCGGGTTGCTTGCGCAACCCAGCAGCGTCGATGAACTTCCAGTCGGCCTTCCCGACCGGACGTACCGCAATGAAGAAACTCTCGACGCGGATGCGGATATCGCCCGCCCGAGCGACTTGCACGAACGGCACAAAACAGATTTCTTCCTGGCCTGCGACGTGGAGCTCGGCGGGCACGCCAAAGGTCGCCTTCTCGATTACGTTCGAACCAGCCAAAGACTTCAACGCGAGCCGCGTGGCCGCTTCGAAGGGCTCCTTGCCGCCAAACAACGTGAATACAGCCGGGTGGGTCAGTTGCAGGAACTTATCGGCATCACCCTTGGCGGCGGCCTCGCGATAGGCGGTCGCCTGCGCCACCACCACTTGGGCATCTTTTTCGGGCAACGCCGCGGCGTTCGCCACCCACGTCGCCAAGGCGAGGATGCAGGAGAGCACTTTCATTTTAATTCGAAGCGGTAGGTCGCCGTGGCGTCCGAGGGGATGAAACCTTCTCCGACGCTGGCGGGCGTGAACCGGGAAGCTTGGGCCGCTTGGAGGGCCGCTGCATCCAAGGAGTCACTTCCAGAGCTCACGGCGATTTGTGCCGTGAGGACTTCGCCTGAGGCTGAAATGTGTAAGCGGACCGTAACGCGACCTTCCACGCCGGCACGACGGGCGCGCTCGGGATAGGCCGGCTCCGTGCGCACGCGGAACTGCGGCGGCACAAAGATGGGGGCGGGCCCTTCGGTGGGTGCTGCGGAGCCGGGGCTGGACGAGGCCAACGCCGAAACAGGTAAGGCCAGGGCAACCTTACTTTCGATGACCACGGGCACGGCCGAGTGGGTGATCGCCGCTGCCTCCGTTAAGACGGCGTGCGAGCCTCCGCCCAAGGCCAACCCATGCTTTACTTCTCCCGACAGGCCTAAGGGCTCGGCGTCGAGGCGAACTAAAATTAACCCGCCGGCGGGTGCTTCTGCGCCGCTCGAGTGCCACGACCCACTCGCAGCCACCCCGGCCAAAGCCGCTAAATGGACGCAGCCTACGGCTGCCCAGATTAGGCGATGACGGCGCGGTTCGCTCACAGAGCAGAGTCGCTGGGCGTCCGCGGACAGTCAAGACGGAGGCGTGTCATTTCCCAGCGGGCGGCGGCACCAGACTCTTTAAGCGCCAAGTCCCATAGGGCTTCCGAGCCGTCGGGCCGGCCAGCCGTTCCAAGGACACCAAAGCAGCCTTGCGGAAATGGATACCCTCCGCCCCATCGCGCAAGCCCAAGAGCAACCCAACCAATGACGCCAAATGCGGGTTATGTCCGACAAAGAAGCGTGCCGTCCGCGTCCGCGCCAACTGCGCTGCCGTCACCCGCGCATCGGCCTCTGGCTCCAAGCCGGCCAATACCTGCAACGGCTGGCGCACCTTCGCCGCTGACTTAACTAGCTGAGCCGTCTCCACCGAGCGCAGCAACGGGCTATGCTCGATGGCACGGACTAACGACCAGACCTCCAGCCCTAGCTGGCGACCGACGCGGGCGGATTGCCGCCGACCCTTGGCCGAGAGCAGGCGCCCCTCATCTGGTTCGCCAGGCACCGCATCGGCATGTCGCAAGAGGAAGACGATCATCGTGTGGCGACGCTAGCGGCCCTAAAATATTATGCAATTGGTCTTGCCGAAAAACCTGCCTCACCGACCAATGCTGACGTGCGCCGGCTGATTCTCGCCACCCTTTTCCTTGGACTATTGACGAGGACGAGCGTCGCTGCGGTTTCTGAGGTCGGCGCCACCTATAACGGTACGATCTGCGTGGATGCTACCACGGGCGCAGTCCTCTCCGAAAGTAAGGCCGACTGGCCTGGCCACCCCGCCAGCGTCACCAAGCTGATGACGATGCTCCTCGTCCTCGAGGACATCCAGGTCGGCAAGACCTCGCTTTACACCCCGATCACTATCACGAAGGCATCGGTCGGCACTGGCGGATCGATGGTCTGGCTCGCCGCGGGCGAGACCTTCACCGCCGAGGCCCTGCTCTATGCCCTCATGCTACAGTCGGCGAACGATGCCGCCGTGGCGCTCGCGATTAACCGAGCCGGCAGTGTACCCGCGTTCGTCACGCGTATGAATACGCGGGCCGCTGAACTCGGGATGACGCGGACCCGCTTTGTCACTCCCAACGGGCTCACCTACGGACAAGGTCCGCACGACACCACGAGCGCCCGGGACCTCGCCAAGTTAAGCGTCGTGCTCTGCAAGATGCCAGCCGCGCTGAAGTTCACCTCCGCCAAGTCTTACACCTTCCGGCCGGGGCCCAAGTCTGTGAACTTGGTGAACCACAACCGCCTCTTGAGCTCCTTCAAAGGATGCGACGGGCTCAAGACCGGCTGGACCGTGGCGGCCGACGCCTCGATGATTACGACCGCGCGCGAAGGCGAAGCCCGGGTCATCGCCGTGGTTCTCGGTTGCGATAGTCCCCAAGGGGCGAAGGCCGCCCAGCGCGTCCGGGATCAGATGGCGGCCCGTCTCATGGCCCAAGGGCTCGCCCGCCTCGCCCTGCTGGAGGTAGAAAAAGCCAAGCTCCATGCCCTCCCCGCCCGGGTTGCCCCCGTGGCAGCCGCCCCCAAGTCGGCACAAAAAGGCTCAAAAACAGCCGAAGAACCGGGCTTTTTCGATTGGCTGGGGGATTTATTTAGCTTTTAACCCCCGGGATCAGGGGGGTGGAAGAAAGTAGTGAACATTTGTTCATTTTACTTGCAAGGGCCTCCCAAGCGGGCAGTTTGGCGTTCTCACCCACCTCACGCCCATGTCCATCTCCAAGACCGACGCCACAGCCAAAGAAAAAGCGGCCACGCAGTCCTCCGAGCGCAAGACGCTCGACCTCGCCCTCTCCGCCATCAACAAGCAATACGGGGACGGCACGCTCATGCGCATGGGCGACGCCACCAAGATGACGGTCTCCACCGTCTCGACCGGCTCCGTCGCCATCGACCTCGCCCTGGGCGTCGGCGGCCTCCCCCGCGGTCGTATCGTCGAGATCTTCGGCCCAGAGTCCTCTGGTAAGACGACCCTCTGTCTCTCCATCATCGCCGAAATTCAGCGCCAAGGCGGCAATGCGGTCTTCGTGGACGTCGAACACGCCCTCGACCCCCGCTATTCCAAGATTGTCGGCGTCGACCTAGACAACCTCCTGGTCTCCCAGCCCGAATCGGGCGAAGACGCCCTCAATATCGCCGAAACCCTCATCCGCTCCGGCGCCATCGATGTCATCGTCATCGACTCCGTCGCCGCCCTCGTCTCCAAGCAGGAGCTCGAAGGTCAGATGGGCGACTCCACCATGGGCGTCCAAGCCCGTATGATGAGCCAGGCCATGCGTCGCCTCACCGCTGCTATCAGCCGCACCAACTGCGTGGTGATCTTCACCAACCAAATTCGTGAAAAGATCGGCGTGATGTTCGGTAGCCCCGAAACCACCCCTGGTGGCCGCGCCCTCAAGTTCTTCTCCTCCGTCCGCATCGACATCCGCCGTATCGGCCAGATCAAGGAGCCTTCCGGCAAGGTGATTGGTAACCGTACCAAGGTGAAGGTCGTTAAGAACAAGGTCGCCCCTCCATTTACCGAGTGCGAGTTCGACATCATGTACACCGAAGGCATCTCCCGCACGGGCTCGGTCCTCGACATGGGTATCGAACACAAGATCCTCGAAAAGAAGGGTGCGTGGATCGCTTATAACGGCCAGCTCATCGGCCAAGGTCGCGAAGCGGCCAAGGACTACCTCATGAAGAACCCGAAGGTGCTCGAAGAGCTCCAGAAGATCATCCTCGAGAAGGTCCAAGTCGTCGGTGGTATGACGCTCGGCGCCGGTACCGGCGAAGGCGTCACCGCTGAATAAAGATTCGTTGTTGGCTGCCATAGCCCGGGCCGCACGCAAGTGCGGCCCGTTTAGTTTACGGATAATGCAGAGGAGTGGGGAAACCCCAGAGGCTCACCGAGTGTTCACCCAATGGAATGAGCCTCACGGTCGTGCGCTTGCAGGCAGACCGCTTCGTGCGGTGAATGAATGTCTTATGGAATCCCCTCGACTCAACACCTTCGTCACGTGGCAGCGCAGCGTCCAGCTCGCCGCCGAAATCCTCAAGCTCGCGCAAACCGCCCAAGGCGGGGCTCAGCGTTGCCTCGAAGCCATCGCCGAGGAAGCTATCCAGCGCGCGGCCTCCCTCGGAGACAGCTACTTGAATATGGAAACAGGGTTTGAGCTCTGGAGCCTCAACGATGGTCGGGCACTCGCACTCTACACCCGGCTCAAAACCGCTGAAATCTCCGGACTCCTCCCCGAACGCGAAGCCCGTCGGCTGCTAGGGCTATTCGAAGAGGTCGAACGGATGATGGAAAACTACCTGCGCGCCCAAGCCAAGGCCGAGGCAGCCCAAGGCCCGCAGGCCCGTTCCGCGTGGAAGCCCACTGCCCAGGACGAGTTCATGCGGCTCAACGAATCCAAAGCCCCACGGCCAAGGCGAGAAGCGTGAGCAGGTCAGCCCGCGCACGCACCATCTCCGCCGGGACGCCTTCGGAGCGACGATCCAAGAACCACAGACTGGCGCCACCGAAGGCCGCCGCGGTGGCCGGGCCAGCCGCGCCCGGCACAGCCCAGAGGGTGAAGATGGTGCCGAGCACGGCTGCGAACATGGGTCCGAGGCGTAGTTGCCAAGTACGGACCGTTTCCTCGCCCCGACGGGTGACCGCGAGGTTCGCGATAACTAGCGCAAAGATTGGTAACGCAAAGCCGAGATAAATGACGTGCTGGGTAACGCCCGTCTCGATGATGCGGACGGATTGCTTAGCGGCCAACAGAGAGAGAATCAGCGCCACGGCGAAGGCACGGTAGAGCCAGCTGGAATCCGGCGCCAACCGCGCACTCAAGAGGAGAAAAAGCGGCGCGAGGAAGAAGACTGAGCGGTATTTGGTGAAGGCGTCGGTCACGACTGCGAAGTCCGGTGCGGCCACGAACAGCAACCCCGCTAACCCTGCGAGGGCGAGGACGAGAAATCCGAACTGGTTCGCCTGCACGAAGGCATGGCGATGCGTGCCGCCCTTGGTGTGACCAGAGCGTGCATCCAGCCAGCGCTCGAGGGCGTACCCCACCCATAAGGCCCAGCCGAGGGCGACGGTCTCCCACGGACGGCCAAGGAAGGCACCAGGCTGGACGACTTCGCGGGCAAGGAGAACGAAAACGGAACCTTCGAGGCATAAGGCAGAAGGCCAAGCCCACCAAGGCAAAGGCGGTTGAGCAGCTTGTTCGCTCACGGACGGCCTGGCGCGCGCGCGACGACCGCCTTCATGCGACGGAGGATTTCGCGCAGGCGTTCACGCGGGCAACCAAAGTTCAGACGGACATGGCCGGGTCCGCCGAAGTCGGCTCCATTACTGAAGCCGATGCCACCCTTCTCAAACTCTGCATGCGGGTCCGCAAAGCCGAGCGCGGTGACGTCGAACCACGCCAAGAAACTCGACTGTGGACGCTGGC
>CAITUF010000112.1 GCA_903895475.1 uncultured Opitutia bacterium
AACCCGAGCCCTTCGGATGCAGGTCAAAGGTGTGCGGCGCGCCCGCGACGATGATCAGCTCATGGTCGACCTTGGCCTTGGCGAGGGCCGTAGCCATGTCCTTCGACTGCTGGATATCCACCGTCGTATCGGCGGTGCCGTGCAAAATAAGCACGGGCGGATCCTTCGCGTCGGCCTGCTGCTCAGGAAGGTAGGCCGCCTGCTCAGCGGCGGATGCGCCTGGGACTTCGCCTTTGCCATGCTTGGAGAAATTCACCACGCCGTACATATCAATGACCGCGGAAACCTTGGCCGAAACCGTCGCCTTCGGATCGCCCCCCGGGCCAGTCTTGTCGTCGGAGAGGCCGACCATGAGCGCAAGGTAGCCGCCAGCCGAACCACCCGCGACGGCAATCTTGTCCGGATTCACGCCTAGTTCTTTCGCATGCGCCCGCACCCAGCGAACAGCGTCGCGGCAGTCAGCGATATTCTGCGGCCACACGCCTGGCTGCGTCTTTGCACCGAGCACATAGTTACAGCTGACGACGACATAGCCAGCCCGCGCGAGGTCAGCGCTGACGCTCGCAGAACGGTTCTCGGCCTTGTCACCACCGGTGAAGCCGCCGCCATGGATAAAGACAACCGCGGGGCGATCCTGCCGAGCCGGCCCGTTCGGCAGATAGAGGTCGAGCTTCTCCTTCCGCTCAGCCGCAAGGAAGGTCAGGTCGCTGAGGCGAAAGACGGGGTTCGGCATCACCGCCGTAAACATCTTCCCCTTCTGGGCGTCTCGCAGCCGCGGGAGATCAGCTAAGGTCGCTGGCTTGCCAGCCTCAGCGATATCATAGATGCGTAACTTGGCTTGATCAGGAGCAGCGAAGATTGTCGCAGCGGCAAACAGGAGTAGGAAACGCATAGAGGCGGGGCTGGAGAGCATCCAATCCCGCCCCCACGGGCAGTCAATGCGTCAGCGGATGCTTAGGACAAAGCGTACGCGTAACCATCGACGATGGCCCGTAAGGACGCCTCGACGAGGTTAGCGCTGACGCCGACCGTGCCCCACGAACGGGTGCCGTCGGTAGAACGGATGACGACGCGAGTTTGGGCAGAGGTCCCGTCCTGGCCGGCGAGGACGCGTACCTTATAGTCAGCGAGCTGCACCTTCTTCAATTTTGGGAAAGCCTTCACGAGGGCCTCGCGGAGAGCTTGGTCAAGGGCGTGCACTGGGCCTTCGCCTTCCGCGACGGTGAGGGATTCCTTGCCGTTGATACGGACGCGCACGGTGGCTTCGCAACTGGCGTCCTTGAGGCCGCCCTGCACGGAGATGTGATACTTCACGACTTCAAAAGGTACGACGGCCGATTTGCCCATGTGACTGCGAAGCAACAAGGCCAGCGAGGCATCGGCGTCCTCGAAGCTCCAACCTTTGTGCTCGAGCTTCTTGAGCTCATCGAGCGCGACGCGGGTCGACGGCGCATCCTTATCGAGTTCGATACCCAGCTCAGCGGCCTTGAGGAGCAGGTTACTGCGGCCCGATTGGTCGCTGACCAAAACATCACGCGCATTGCCCACGGCGGAAGGATCTACGTGCTCGTAGGCGGCAGAAAACTTCCGGATGGCATCGACGTGCGTGCCGCCCTTGTGGGCGAACGCGGCCGCGCCCACCCACGGACGACGTGGATCGGGGGCTTGGTTGGTAACTCCATCGATGAAGCGGGAGAGAGCGGTCAGACGCTTGAGTGAAGCGGCGGGGACGCAGCTCCAACCGCGCTTGATCTGCGCGACTGGAATGACGGCGGTGAGGTCGCAATTGCCGGTGCGTTCGCCGATACCGTTCATCGTACCCTGCACATGGACAGCACCCGCGTCCAACGAGGCCAAGGCATTGGCGAGGGCTAAGCCCGAGTCATCATGGGTGTGGATACCGATAGCGGCCTTAACGGCGGCACGGGCATGGCGGGTGGCTTCGGCAACCTCATCAGGCAAGCAACCGCCATTGGTATCGCAGAGGACGATGCGCGAGGCACCGGCGTCGGCGGCGGCGCGGAAACAGGCTGCCGCATAGGCGGGGTCTTCCTTCCAGCCGTCAATCGCATGCTCGCAGTCGTAGACGACCTCACGGCCATGGGACTTCAGGAAAGCGACCGTGTCGGCAATCATCGCCAAGTTTTCTTCGGGCGTGCAGCGCAGGACTTCCCGGACGTGCAGGGCGGAAGTTTTACCGTAAATAGTGACAACCGGGGTCTCGACCTCGAGCAAGCCCTTGACCTGCGCATCTTCGGAGGCGCGGATGCCCTTCTTGCGGGTGGAGCCGAATGCTGCGAGCTTGGCATGCTTGAACTTCAACTTGCGGGCTTCGTGGAAGAATTCGATGTCACGCGGGTTGGAACCGGGCCAGCCGCCCTCGATATAAGTCACCCCGAAGCGCTCGAGCTCCAGAGCAACGCGCAGCTTGTCGGCGACCGAGAAATGAATCCCCAGACCCTGCGAGCCGTCGCGGAGGGTGGTGTCATAGATTTCGATTTTTCGTGCCATAGTGGTGGGGGTGGGAAGAAGTGTAAGAGAGGTCGCCGTTCCGGAAGCCGCGGAACGGGAAGTCGCTGGAGGCGACCCGTTCAGCGGGCTTAGAGCCCGATGATGATAATCGCAGGGATAATGGCACGACCGCCCACGAGGGGAAGGGTCTGAGACTGTGCCGTGGATTCCATGGAAGAAAGCCTACTTCAGGGAAATCCCCCGTTTGAGTCAAAGGCAAAGGGAAGCAGGCATAGACTCGGCTCGCCAAAACCCCGATTTTAAGCAGAAAATGGTGTTATGCGAAACCTGGTCGCCCTTCTCGCCCTCCTCGGGAGCACCGCCGGTGCCCTCGCCCAGTGGAATATTTTTGCAGAAAAACTCCCCGCCCCTGGTTCTTGGGCAACCTATCAAATTAAAAAAATCTCCCCGGAGCCCGCGGGCGAACCATCGGTCATCAAACTTTCGGTGCGCGACGGCGGCGTGATCAAGGATAAGCCACACGTCTGGTTGAGCGTCGAACCCGTGGCCTGGCTAGGTTCCAGTAACAAAGCGCCACTCCGGTTTCTGGTGCCCAAAGACCTTAGCCGTGAAGGCGCCAACAAACTCCTCGAGTCGTCGGTGGAGATTCTCTTCTCCGAGCCGGTCAAAGGGCCTTGGCATATGTTACCAGAGGACGTCGCCTCCATCGCGGAGAAGGCTGGCTACAAGACCACCAATACCCTTGAGCCCGAGACCACCGCTGCCGAACCGCTGACGCTCGGAGCGAAAACCTTCCAGTGCCGCCGCCTCAAGATGGAGTCCTACACCATCATCGATCCGCCCTTCGTAAAGAAGCAGACCATCATCCTCAGGGGTACGGTCTGGCGCGACGACGCAACGCCCTTTGGCGTCGTGCAGGCGAAGTGGACGGAAAAGACTATCAAGGCTGATAAGACCCGCGAAGACGAGAAAGTCATCACGCTGATCGAGTTCGGTAAAGACGAGACCCCGCCGCCGCCCCTGGAGCACGGCGAACGCTTCTCGATGATGCGCCTGCTCTTTAACCGCTAAAAGGTCCGGCCCGCCTGAGGATATCAAGCGGGCCGGTTTGAAGTGGTGGCCTGAGTCGGAATCGAACCAACGACACGACGCTCTTCAGGCGTCTGCTCTACCAACTGAGCTATCAGGCCAAATTAACTAGAGGTTGAAGGTGACCAAAGACCCCCTCCCCTGTCAATCCGACAAGGAAGGGGTCAAAAACGGGCTTAGAAAGCGAATTTCCAAGCCGAAAGGCGGCGTTCCACCTCGGCGATAACCTCGGCTTCACCGGCCTCGCCTTTATCGGAAACAAAGGTGACGGAGAAGCGGACGAACGAACCGCAGTCATCCCACGGTACGGTCGAGATGAGGTGCTCGGTGATCATCCACTGCGAGAAGGCTTCGCCGGAATCGAAGTTCACCGTACCCGTCGGGCCGGTCGCCGACTTCGGGGCCGGCATGTAGAGGAAGAAACCAGCGCCCGGCTTGCGCACCTGGAAGCCGAGTTTAGCGAGGACGCCAACGAGCTTGTCCATGCGACGCGAATATTTGGCGGCGATGGCCTTCGGGATAGAAGCGTCATCGAGGCCGGCGACGCCTGCCTTCTGAATGCCAAGGAACTGGCCGGAGTCGGAGTTATCCTTCACATCACCGTAGGCACGCACGATGAGGGCGTTACCCGCGACGAAACCGATGCGCCAGCCAGTCATGTTATGGCTCTTGGACAGGGAGTGCAGTTCAACGGCGACATCCTTGGCACCCGGGACCTGCAGGATCGACACCTGCTCAGCACCAAAGTGGAGCGAGCCGTAGGCCGCATCCTGAATGACGATGAGATTGTGCTGCTTGGCGAAGGTGACGACTTCCTCGTAGAACTTTCGCGTGGCGCAGGCGCCCGTCGGGTTGTTCGGGTAGTTAAGGACGAGCACCTTCGCCTTAGCGAGGACGTCGGCAGGGATGGATTTCAGGTCCGGGAGGAAATTATTCTCGGCCGTGAGCTTTAGGTTGTGAACGAGGCCACCGTAGTACTTGGCGTGCGTGCCGAACACGGG
>CAITUF010000113.1 GCA_903895475.1 uncultured Opitutia bacterium
CAGATTACGGGAGAGTACCAGGTCGGGCTGCTCTTCGAGGACGATCCGATTCCAGAAAACCTCGGGGACCTGTTGTAGGAAGGCCTCGTATTGCCGCACATTCCAATCGCGAACCGACTGGACGTGCAAGCGGCCGAGGCCAGCGTCGAAAAGCTTAACGACCGTCTTGGCGTCCCAGGGCGAACGCGTGGGCGTAAACAACACTAGGTTAGCCGGGGCGGGCGCCTCAGGTTCGGATTTAAAAAGACCTTGGATGAACTTAAGCATGAATTAACCGCCTTGAGCGGCGCGAATGACGAGGATTTGGGCACCGGCGACGAGGACCTGGGCCGACCAGCGGCTCCGCGGAACGACCTGCCCATCAACGGCGGCGGCCACGGCGGCCTCCTGGGCGCAGCCCAGCTCCTCGAGCAGGGCGGCGAGGGTCCCGGCGGCGGTTTCCCGGGGCTCATCGTTGACGATTACACGCATACCTGTGGGCCCGAACGTGACCCCCTTGGGGCAAGGTGGCAAGCGGAGGTTTGGGGTTGCGGCAACGCCCGTCCGGCTTTCGCTGGTAGGCATGAAATCCCTCCGCCTGCTCGCGTCGTGCCTCCTTGGCCTGGCCCTCGCTCACGCTGCTGAAACCCCTTCCACCAACATGAAAGAATCCTCCGACCCCAAGGCCGCACCGCGTGCCATCATCCACACCACCTACGGTGACATGACCGTTGAGTTCTGGCCCGACGTCGCCCCGCGCACGGTCGATAATTTCCTCAAGCTAGCCCGCGAAGGTTTCTACGACGGCACCTGCTTCCATCGCATCATCAAGGGCTTCATGATCCAAGGTGGTTGCCCCAACTCGAAGCTCGGCGCCCGTGGCCAGCCGGGCACCGGTAGCCCGGGCTATCAAATCAAGGCCGAGTTTAACAATCGCTCCCACACTAAGGGTGTGCTCTCGATGGCCCGCTCCTCCGACCCGGATAGCGCTGGTAGCCAGTTCTTCGTCTGCCATGGCGACGCTTCCTTCCTAAACAACAAGTACACCGCCTTCGGCAAGCTCGTCGACGGTGAGAAAGTCCTGGATAAGATCGCTGCGATCGCCTGCGTTGGCCCCGAGCGCTCCAGCCCAACCGAACGCGTGGAAGTCACTAGCGTAGAAGTAGTTGGAGAAAAGAAACCCGAGAAGAAGTCCGAAGAGAAGAAGAAGTAAGCCGCTCCCTTCATCCTTTACACAATAACGACCGCCACCAACCTAGCGTTTCCCCATGAAATCCCTACGCCCCCTCCTCCTCCTGCCCTTGGCTGCTGTTGCCGCTCAGGCCTACACCCTCGAACTGGAACTCGGTAAGAGCCACCCGACCGGCCACCAAGACAGCAACGTCGTCGGCCTGACGATCGCCACCCAGGTGAACGAAAACTTCAGCCTCGGCCTGAACCTGAACTCCCGCGGCCTCATCGGCGGCACCGCAGTTCCAGCCCTCGACCTCGATGCCCGTACCGCCTTCGCTGAACTCACCTACGACCTGAACGCCCGTGGCGGCATTCGTCCGTTCGTCGGCGCTGGCGTTGGCTACTCCTGGCTCTCCGGCACCGGCTCGACCTCGAAGTCCGTCCTCGCGACCGACGTGTTCGCCGGCGTGCGCTTTGCCCTCTCCGAGAACCTCGACATCGCCTTCACGGTGAAGAATGCTCAGTTCATCGGCGTTAAGAACTCGACGGGTAGCACCAAGAACACGATCACCGACTGGTCCCAGTCTGTGAGCCTGCGCTTGAAGTTCTAAGCTTTGCTTAGCCCCACGAAAAGGCCGCCCAATGGGCGGCCTTTTTTATTGGCTAAATAATCGGGCTCAAGGCGTCAGGATACCGCGATCCTTTAGCCAGGCGCCTAAGGAATTAGTCCACTCCCTCGCGGCTAGGCAGCGGTCCGAGGCACCCCAACCATGGCCACCCTTGGCCCACACGTGGACTTCGGCACTACCGCCGAGAGACTTGAGTTTAGCAGCCAAGGCCATCGAGCCTTCGGCCGGATACGGGTCATCGGCGCTGTGCGCAAAGAACGCCGGCACGGGCTTCGGGCCCTTCGGGGGAACGACGCCGTCGGGTCCTTCGCGGAGAACACTATCAGGCTTATCCTTCTCGAAAAGATACGCGGGGTAAACCATCACCGCAAAGTCTGGACGGGCCGCACCCGCTTCGGCTGGCGAGTAGGCCACGCGGGCGGCTAAATTGCCGCCGGCGGAGAAACCGAGGATCCCAATCTTTTTGGGATCAGCATTCCATTCAACGGCACGGGCACGAACCAGCTCGATGGCCTTGCGCGCGTCCAACACCGGGACGACCCAAGGCTTATCGTTATCCCGACGGGGTACGCGGTAACGCAGGACAGCGGCTCCCACGCCTTGGGCATTGAGGCGACGTGCGACCTCGGCACCTTCATGCTCTTCGGCCAGGATGCCGTAGCCGCCACCGGGGCAGACGATGATGAATGGCGCGTTCGGCTTAGCCGCTGGCCAGACGACGAACTCCGGAATCATCACGTCGGTTCGGTGACCGTTTTTATTAAGAATACCTTTTGGGTCTTGGCCGGGCTTGGCCTTAAGCGTTTCGGCCGGGGGCGCCCCATCCCAGACGGGGACCGGGGTAGAGGGCTC
>CAITUF010000114.1 GCA_903895475.1 uncultured Opitutia bacterium
GCCCATAGTAAGCCGGTACCGAGCACGCAAAGCACCATGCTGTGGGGGGTCATGGCGCGCTTACCGAAGCCCGCCCGAGGGCCGACCATGATGCAAAGGAGGAGGGCCGACCAACCAGAGGTCATATGCACGACGATGCCGCCCGCGAAGTCCGCAGCCTTGAAGGCTGCATTCGGATTAGCCAAACCTGCGAAGTCTCCCGTCTGGCCCCACAGGGCGTGCGCAATCGGGTAATAGACGAAGATGGTCCAGAGTAGGGAGAAGAGCATCACGGCCGAGAACTTCATACGTTCGGCGACGGCACCGATGATCAAGGCCGGGGTGATGGCCGCGAACATGGCTTGGAAGAGGGCGAAGGCGCCCGCAGAGATGCGACCCTCATAGGAACTCGCCTCCACGCCGATGCCCGCGAAGCCGAGGTGCTCTGTGCCGCCGAAGATATGGCCGAGGAAGGAGCCTTGGAGGCTCTTGCCGAAAACCAAGGAATAGCCGAACGCCCACCACAGCAGCAGGCCCATTGCGGTGAGGGCGACACACTGGGCGGCGATGGAGAGGACGTTCTTGGTGCGGACGAGGCCGCCGTAAAACAGGAAGAGCCCCGGGATGCACATCAGCAGAACTAAGGCGGTGCTGATGAGGACCCAGGCATTGTCGCCCGCAGTGACGGTGGTGGCAGCGATAGAAAAGAGCATAGTGCGTTTTATTGAGCAAGATGTGTGCCAATTTTTATGCAGCACTTGCTAGTCGCTTGCTTTCGAGGGTTTCGAAGACACAATCTTTCCATCTGTTTAAATAATGTCTAAACTTACGCACTTTGCCGTACTTTCGGCAGTCGGTTTTACGGCTTTGCAGGCGGCTGAGGTCCCCGCGAAGCCCTGGCTGGTGATCGCAGATTGGCAGACCCGCAGTGCCGAAACCGTCAACCACGCCGACCCCGTTAGCGGGACTTTCGGGCGTTCGCGTTCGGGTACTGAAGTCATCTGGGCAACCCCGACCGCCGCGGTCGACTTCGAGTACTACCGCTACAAAAACGATTTCACCGGAACCATCCAAGGTTCGGATCAAGCTTACGGCCACACGACGGACTTGATGCTCACCGGCTTCAAGCAGTGGGATTGGAATGAAAAATATTCCGTCCAGACCCTCTACGCCTTGGAATCCGCCTATGAAGAGGGGGTTAGCCTTTCGCGGGGCTTTCGCTGGGGCTTCGGCAGTGCCGCCCGTTGGCGGCCAGATGCCGAGACGGACATTACCTTAGGCGTGATGCTGCAAGACCGCTTCGAGTCGGGGGTGCTCCCGATACCCTATCTCAAGGCGGTCTGGCGGCCCTGCCAAGCCGCGGAGGTCGAACTGCGGGCCACGGGCCTCCAGAACGGGCTCATCATCCGCGGTTACCTGACCGAGGACCGGGCCACCCGCGTCGATCTCTCCGTGATGTATGAGACGCTGACCTTCCGGCTGGCTGATAGCTCGACCTATGGTAGCCGGGCCGTTTCCGTCGGTGAGGTGCCGCTGCGCATCGGTGTCACCCAATTCCTGGAGCGGAGCGGTACCTGGTTTGTCCAAGGTTCTTTCGAGTGGGTGGCGTTTTCCAGACATTCCTTTGTGCACGCGGGCGAGACCCAAGGCGTCTTCCAAACCGCCGCGACGTGGGGCTTCTCCGCTCGCGCTGGGGCCCGTTTCTAAGCCCGTCATCATTCTCAATGCGCTGGATTATCGCACTCAGTTGTCTCGCCGCGTCGCTTGGTGCGGCAGTTTCCCCTGATACTACTGCGAAGCGGACGCGGGCCGAGATTGAGGCTGGCTTGAAGGCCTTGGAGACCAAGGCCCGGACCGCCAAAGAGGAGCCGAAGACGCCAGCCGGCACCGATAAAGGGAAGGGGGCCAAGGCCATCGTGAATGACCTGATCATTAAGCCCGATGAACTCAAGCGCGCTCGGGCCGAATTACTCCAGCTGAACGGCTATCGCTATCTATGCGGGCTCGAGGCGAATGTGGTGCTCAAAGAGGAATACAATCAGACCTGTAAATTCGGTGCCTATCTCTGCAGCGTGATCGGGCGCATCGAGCACACCCCGGCGAAACCAGCGGGCCTGGATGAATTAGTTTATAAGAAAGGCTACGAAGGCACCTCGCGCTCGAA
>CAITUF010000115.1 GCA_903895475.1 uncultured Opitutia bacterium
CCCGCACGCACACTTCCGCGACGAGGCCACGGGGCACGTCCACGACATCGAACTCCCCCCCGAGATTATCCAGAGCCTCCGCTCCATCCTGCCGGCTGGCTTTAACTCCGAGACCATCGAAATCAGTTTCCGCGGACGCTCCCAGGAAACGGCCCCCCGCTCCACTTCTAACTAATTCCTTTTCCCTCCATGCCTGATTCCTTGGTCATCAAGAACCTGAACGCTTCAATCGGCGAACGCCCGATTTTGAAGGATTTCTCCCTCACCGTCCCGAAAGGCGAGGTCCATGCCATCATGGGCCCGAACGGCACCGGCAAGAGCACCCTCTCGAAGGTCCTCGCCGGTCATCCCGACTACAGTGTGCAGTCGGGCTCTGCCCTGCTCGACGGTGAAGAAATCCTTGGCCTCGAGCCAGACGTCGTCGCCCGCGCCGGCCTCTTCCTCGCCTTCCAGTATCCAAGCGAAATCCCCGGCGTGACTATCGCCAACTTCATCCGTGCCGCCATCGTCGCCCGCCAAGCCAAGGGTGCGCCGTTCGATGCTAAGGCTTACTACGCTGAGCTCTACGCAAAGATGGATGCCCTTAAGATGGACCGCAAATTCACGGCCCGCTTCGTTAATGAAGGCTTCTCCGGCGGCGAAAAGAAGCGCTGCGAAATCCTTCAGCTGATGATGCTCAAGCCTAAGTATGCCGTCCTCGACGAAACCGACTCCGGCCTCGACATCGATGCCTTGCGCATCGTCTCCGAAGGCGTCAACCGCATGCGCGGTCCGGACACCGGCTTCCTCGTTATCACGCACTACCAGCGCCTCCTTGAATACATTGTTCCTGACCGCGTCCACATCATGTGGGACGGACGCATCGTCCACAGCGGCGGCAAGGAACTGGCCATCGAACTCGAAGCCAAGGGCTACGATTGGGTGAAAACCGAACTCGCTACGGCCTAAGACCATGGCTGAAATCGACGAAAACCTGGCCCAGCGTGAAGCGATCGAAGTCGATCGTTCAAAGGGTGACTTTAAATACGAGGAGAGCTACGCCTTTGATGCTGGCGTGGGCTTGAGCGCTAGTGTGGTCGACTATATCTCGAAGGTGAAAGACGAGGAGCCGTGGATTCGCGAGTTCCGCCAAAAGTCGCTGAAGATTTTCGAGGGGCTCCCGATGCCAACGCATTGGGCGACCACCGACCTCGATAACATTAAGTTCGATAAAATCCGCTACTACCTCGCCAAGGGCCAGAAGGCCGTGCGCACGTGGGAAGAAGTGCCGGACGACGTAAAGAAGACCTTCGAACGCCTCGGTATCCCCGAGTCGGAACGCAAGTTCCTCGCGGGTGTTGAAGCCCAGTTCGACTCCGAAGCCGTCTACTCCCGCATGAAGGAAGAGCTCGAGAAACTTGGGGTCATCTTCTGCGGACCGACCGATGGCCTCCGCGACCACCCGGAGATCTTCCGCAAGTGGTTTGGTAAGGTCATCCCGGCCGGCGATAATAAGTTCGCCGCCCTGAACTCGGCCGTCTTCTCGGGCGGTTCGTTCATCTACATCCCGAAGGGCGTCAAAGTGGCCCAGCCTCTGCAGGCTTACTTCCGCATCAACGCCGAGAACTTCGGCCAGTTTGAGCGCACACTCATCATCGCCGACGAAGGCTCGGAAGTCACCTACATGGAAGGCTGCACGGCCCCCAAGTTCGAGACGGCCACCCTCCACTCCGCCGTCGTGGAACTCGTCGCGCTCAAGGGTGCGAAGATTCAATACGTCACCGTCCAAAACTGGTCGGCCAACGTCTTCAACCTCGTCACCAAGCGTGGCGTCGCCGAGGAAGGCGCCGAAGTGCGCTGGATTGACTGTAATATCGGCTCGCGCCTCACCATGAAGTATCCGGGCGTCGTACTGCGCGGCAAGGGTGCGCGTGGCGAAGTATTATCCATCGCTTTGGCCAACGACGGCCAGCACCAGGACACCGGCGCGAAGATGATCCACGCAGCCGACGACACGACCTCCAACATTATCGCTAAGTCCATCTCCGTCGGCTCGGGTCGCTCCACCTACCGTGGCTTGGTGCATATCCCGAAGACGCTGAAGAACTGCCGCAACAATACCGAGTGCGACGCCTTGCTCATCAACGAGCACAGCCGCACCGACACCTACCCGGCGATTTCCGTACGCGGCCAGAAGAACTCCGTGCAGCACGAAGCCAGCGTCTCCAAAGTTTCTGCTGAGCAGATTTTTTACATGATGCAGCGCGGTCTCTCCGAAGGCGAAGCCATGTCCCTCGCCGTGAACGGCTTCGTCAACGACCTGGTGAAGGAGTTCCCCATGGAGTATTCCGTGGAACTCAAACGCCTCATCGAACTCCAGATGGAAGGGTCCGTCGGCTAAGATGAGCACCCTCACCGCCCCCGCCGGCGTCCTCGACGTCGCCCTGCAGTCCGCCGAGACCACCCAGTTCCGAGCCCAGGACTGGTTCGCCGTCCTCCGCCAGCAGGGCTGGCACACTTTCCAGTCGTTGCCGATGCCAACCCGTGACGACGAGAAGTGGCGCTTCTCCGACGCCCGTTCGCTCTCGCTCGATGGCTATGCGCCAGCGCCAGAGCCGACCGAAGCCCTCGCCGCCGCGCTCATTGCGCGCTCGCACTTCGTTGCTCGCCCTGCGGCCCTCGTGGTTCATGTCGACGGCCACTGCGTCCTCCGTCCGGCCCTCTCGCCGGAGCTCACCGCCCAAGGTGTGCGCTTTGAGACCTTAACGGATGCGGTGCGTCACCACCCTGCCCTCCTCCAAGAACACCTCTTGAAGCATAGCGCCGGCCTAGGTGGTGCTAAGTTCCTCGCCTTGCACCAAGCGTGGCTCCGGGCTGGCTACGTCCTCTTCGTCCCCAAGGGCGTCGAGATTCGCCAGCCGTTTGTGTCCGTCAACTGGACCTCGACTGACGGCGCAGCCGTCTTCCCGCACGCCCTGATCATCGCCGGCGAACACGCCACGGTCTCTATTCAGGACTACCACCTCGGTGCCACGGCCGACGCCCGCGCCTTGGCCATCTCTGCCTGCGACATCCATACCGGCACCGGCGCCAAGGTCTCCCGCCTCGCCGTCCAAGGCTGGGGCTCCCGCACGCAGTCCTTCCAGGTCGATAACACCTGTGGTGGTCGCGACGCACTCATCACCTCGGTCAACGCCGCCGTCGGCTCGCGCCGCGCCCGCCTCGAGAACACCGTGCGCATCGATGGTCCCGGTGCGGACGTCCGCCTGTACGGCATCAGCGTGGCCACGGGCGAGCAAGAGTTCGACCAACGCACCCTGCAGATTCATACCGCAGGCCAGGCTAAGTCCGACCTCCTCTTTAAGAACGCCCTACTCGGCAAGGCCCGCACGATTTTCTCTGGCCTCATCAAAGTCGCCCCTGATGCCCAGCGCACGGATGCCTACCAGACGAACCGGAACCTCCTGCTCTCGCCTGACGCCGAAGCGGATTCCCTCCCTGGTCTGGAGATCGAAGCTAACGATGTGAAGTGCTCGCACGGTGCGACGACTGGCCAGGTCGACGAGAACGAGCTCTTCTACCTGCGTGCTCGCGGTATCCCGCTGGAAGTCGCGCAAGAACTCCTCGCCCAAGGCTTCCTTGAAGAAGTCATTGCTAAGGTCGAAGACGAAGAAGGGGCCGAAGCCCTCCGCGGCATGCTGAGCGCTAAATTCCACCAAGTTTAATTTTATGAGCGAAGATACCACCGGCCAACGCCACGCCCCCAGCCCACACGACCGCACCCTCGCGCGTGATGTGCAAGCGACTGTCATTCCAGCGGGCGAACCCGCCGTCCTCCCGGCGGGCACTAAGGTCACCATCACGCACCGCCTCGGTGGCAACTTCACCGTTGTCTGCGACTCAGGTATGTTCCGGATTAAAGGCACAGACGCCGAAGCCCTCGGTGAGCAGGTGCCGTCCGATGCCACGGAGAACGAAGGCAAGACCGACGCCTACGGCTCGATTGGTACGGCGGAACACCCTGGGCATGCTGGCAAGCCTTCCGATGAAGCCGTCTGGGATAGCTTAAAGAAAGTTTTCGATCCAGAAATCCCGGTGAACATCGTCGATCTCGGCTTGGTCTACTCGCTCAAGGTGGATGCCATCGATGGGTCCACCGATCGTCACAGCGTGGTAGTCGCCATGACCTTGACTGCCCCCGGTTGTGGCATGGGTCCAGTCATCGCCGAAGACGCACGTAACCGTGTGCTCTCGGTGCCAGGCGTTAACCAGGCACAGGTCAGTATCGTCTGGGACCCACCATGGACCCAGACCATGATCTCCGAAGACGGCAAGATGCAGTTGGGGCTCATTTAAAGGACCCTGAAGGTGCCCATTAGCGGGGACTAAGGTTGGGTAGCCTTCTTTTGTCTTCCCGCAGGATGTAAATTTCCCGATGGTAAGGAACCACCGAGCCCCTCGGAGGTCATCCTTTCCTTACCCCATGAAGTCGCTCCTGCGTTTGTCCTTCCTTGGCTTAGCCATCGCTGGCTTCGTTGCCCCGCTCACCGCGGCGCCCGCTGCCCCCGAGGACATGCGCTTCAAGGTCGAGAAACTACTGGGAGACATCCCACAGCCGATGACGACCGAGATGGGACCAGACGGTCGACTCTACTTCAACGAATACGGCGGCTTGCTGAAGGCCATCGACCTCAAGACGAAGCAGGTGAAGGTCATCGGCAAGCTCGAGGTCTTTCTGCAGCAGGAGAATGGCTTCCTGAGTTTTGCCCTCGACCCCAAGTTCAGCGAGAACGGCTGGGTCTACTGCCTCTACTCTCCCATCGGCTTTGATGGTCAATCCATCTCGCGCTTCACAATTAAGGACGACGTGCTCGACCTCAAAAGCGAGAAGATCCTCCTGCGCTACGACGAGCAGCGCAAGGAGTGCTGTCACCACGGAGGCAGCATGCTCTTCGGTCCGGACGGCAACCTCTACTGGTCTGCTGGTGACAACACGCACCCCTTCGGCGACAGCCAAAGTTACTCGCCCGCGGATGAACGTCCGGGTCGCCATCCATGGGATGCGCAGAAATCCGCCGCCAGCACCATGAGCCTTGCGGGGAAGGTAAACCGTATCCGCCCCAAGGCCGACGGCACCTACGAGATCCCGGCTGGTAACCTCTTCCCGGTTGGCACGCCCAAGACCCGTCCCGAAATCTATGTGATGGGTTGTCGGAATCCCTGGCGCCTATCCATCGACCGCACCACGGGCTTCGTCTACTGGGGCGAGGTCGGACCAGATGCCAACGCCGACGGTCCCCGCGGCCCACGCGGCTACGATGAAATCAACCAGGCCCGTAAAGCAGGTAACTTCGGCTGGCCTTACTTCGTGGGCGACAACTACGCGTACGCCAAGGTCGACTTCGCCACCAACGCTATCGGCCCCTTCGCCGATCCCGCCCGCCCGCGCAATACGAGCCCCAACAACACGGGCTTGAATGACCTACCGCCCGCGACCCCGGCATTTATCTACTGGCCGTATAAAAGCCCGAAGAAGTGGCCCGAGCTCGGCGAAGGTGGCCGCACGGCCTGTGCGGGGCCGGTCTTCCACTATTCACCATCGTTCGAAAAGACCGATGGCTTCCCGGAATACTTCGACCGTTGCTTACTCTTCTGGGATTGGCAGCGGCCGTTCATCAAGTGGGCGCGCCTCGACGCCGACTCGAACCTTGTCGGCATCGAACCATTCACGAACGGCAAGGTCGTCACCGGCAGTTCCGCCGAGCAGGTTAAGAAGTTGCAGCCCGCGATTGCCAATGGGGCCACGCTCATGAAGCGCCCCGTGCACGCCGTTTTCGGTCCTGATGGTTGTCTCTACTTCATGGATTACGGCGAGACCTGGGGAGCGAACCGCGACAGCGGCCTCTACAAAATCTCCTACCTCCGCGGTAATCTGCCCCCTATCGCCAAGGCCTCGCTCTCGGTCGGCTTCGGTAAAGCCCCTTTGGCGGTGAAGCTCAGCGCCGCGGGCTCGAGTGACCCCGAAGGGAAACCCGTGGCCTACACTTGGAAACTCCAACCTGGTGATCGCAAACTCGGTGAAGGCGCGGAGCTTTCCACGACGCTCGCCGAGGCCGGTAATTTCTCGATCGAGCTTACGGTCAAAGATACCGACGGCGGCGAAGCCCTCTCGAGCGTACCCGTTGTCGTCGGCAACACGCCGCCGCAGGTACGTTTCACGGCCCCGCAGGACGGTGATTTCTTCACGCCCGGCAAGAAGGTCGCCTTCCAAGTGGCTGTGCAGGACGCCGAAGACGGTAGCTCGGTCGATAAGGCCCTTGAGTTCAGCCTGCGTGCGTTTGTCTCTTCGGCCTTCGTCGCCGGAGACGGCAAGACGGAGTCGACTGACCCTGGCCTAACGCTCATGCGCCAAAGCGATTGCCTTAATTGCCACGCGACCGAAACCCAACTCGTCGGCCCTTCCTTTGTCGCCATTGCGGATAAGTACCGCGGCGTGAAGGGCGCCTCCGAAACCTTGAACAAGAAAATCCGGCTAGGCGGTGGCGGCGTCTGGGGACAGGTCCCCATGCTCGCCCACCCGCAGCACACGGTTGATGAAGTCGCGTTTATGTTGCGCTGGATTCTCGTCCTCGAGAAGGGCAAGGGTGGCCCGTCCATCACCCGCGGACTCACTGGTGAAATCACTGCACCGAAAGCGGACAAGGCCGGCCAATTCGTCCTCGAGGCCACCTACACCGATGCCGGTGCCGCGCCTGCTGGTTCCCTCGCGGGCAAAGCAAACGTCGCGCTACGCACCCGACGCATCGAAGCAGAAACGGCTGAACTGAACGGTCCGAAGAATACCGGCAAGGTCGTGGGCTCCACCAACCACGGCCACACCTTGAAGTTTACGAACCTCAACCTCGCCGACAGCCAGAGCGTCACGGTCTTCGCCTCCGCCGCGGGCAGCTCGAAGGACAGCAAGGTCGAAATCCGCCTGGATGCGCCCAACGGCCCGCTCCTCGGCACGGTGAACATCACGCATACCGGCGACTGGAATAAGCTAGCCGAGAATAAGGCACCACTGGCTGGCTCCACCGGAAGGCACGACGTCTACCTCGTGCTCGTCAACCCAGGTAAAGGCGGGCTGATGAACATCGATTGGATTCAGTTTAACCCTTGAGGCCGACCGACTACGCGGGCGTGACCCCATGGGGCCGCCATGGGTTAGGCTCCCCCTTCGGCGAAGTGACGGAAGTTTCGCTTTGCCCGCGAAGGTCTAGACGTCAGGATTAAGCGTCCGTCCCGCAACTCGTGTCCGACTCTGTCCCTAAGCCCAAGCCCCTCGACCCTTTCGACCCCGAGGTCATCGCCCGCTCTAACCGGGCCATCCTGGTGGGTCTGCAGCGCCAAGGCGAGACGGCCGCGGAGGCTCAGTCGCTCCTGAACGAACTGCATGAACTCGTCGAGAACCTCGGGGTCGAGATTCGCGGTTCACTCATTGCCCGCATCCGCGAAGAAAGCCCGCGCCACCTGGTCGGCTCCGGCAAGATGGAGGAAATCTCCAAGCTCGCGCACGACAAAGAATGTGGCCTCGTCATCTTCGACGACGAACTCACGCCGGCGCAGCAGCGTAATTGGGAGAAGGACTCTCTCGGCCTGCACGCCATCGATCGGCAGGAAGTCATCTTAGACATCTTCGTCTCACGGGCGAAGACCAAGGAAGCCGTCCTGCAGGTCGAGCTGGCTAAACTCCAGCAACAACTCCCGCGCCTGAAGCGCCTCTGGTCGCACTTGGACCGCCAGCGTGGCGGCGGCGCGATGCAGCGTGACGCCGGCGAGACGCAGATGGAAATGGACCAGCGCAAAATCCGCGACAAGATTGCGAAAGTCCGGCGAGACCTGGCGGCCGTGGTGGCCCAACGCGCCACGCAGCGCAAGCAGCGCCAACGTATTCCGTTACCGACCGTTTCGATCGTCGGCTACACCAACGCGGGGAAGTCCTCCCTGCTGAACAAACTCACGGGTTCGGACGTCCTCGCGGTGAACCAGCTCTTTGCGACGCTCGACCCGACGACCCGGCGCCTTGCATTACCGTCTGGCCGCGCGATGCTCCTGACCGACACCGTCGGGTTCGTCCGCCGCCTCCCGCACCGTCTCGTCGAAGCCTTCAAGGCGACCTTGGAGGAAGCGATTCAAGCCGACTACCTAATCCACGTCGTCGACTTATCTTCCCCGGAACGGGAGAAGCATGCGCAGACGACCCTGCAGGTCCTCCAGGAGATCGGCGCGGGCGACCGCCCCATCATCACCGTCCTCAATAAGGCCGACCTGGTGGACGAAGTGGTGAAGTCCGAGGCCAAGTCCGTGCACCCGGGGGCGATCCTCTTTAGTAACTTTACGGGCCAAGGGATTCCCGAACTTCTGGACCTTTTGGAGTCCTGTGCGGCCGAGCGTGACAAGAAAGTCACCTTACTCCTCCCCCACGACCAATACGGCCTGCTGGCCAAACTCCACGCCGGAGCCACCGTTTTATCCAGTAAATCTGAGGATGCCGGCACCCGGGTGGAGGCCATTGTCCCGGACCGGCTCCAGGCCCAGGTCCAGCCCTGGGTCGTGGCCCGATGATTTTTTGCTCCCCAAAACCGAAACTTTCCCTTAATAATCGGGTTCTAATACCGTAATACACCACATGCGTCACCTCGCCCTCCTCTCGCTCCTCGTCACCGCCTCGGCCTTTGCCGCCGACGCCCCCAACGCCGCCCGTGAAAAGGCTTGGAAGGCTGACATCTTCCCGATGCTCGAAAATAGCTGTGCGGGCTGCCACGGCAAAGACCCAGCCAAGAAGGCTAAGGGTGGCTTCAACATCATGACCCTCGAGTCCGCCGCCAAGGGCGGTAAGGAAAACGGCGTCGGCATTACCTGGGGCAACGCCGCCAAGAGCTCGCTCTACACCCTCTCCGAACTCGGTGCTACCAAGCGCGACGAAGAAATGGCCATGCCCCCGAAGAAGGCCAAGTCCGAGCCCCTGACCAAGGAACAGCTCGCCAAGCTCAAGGCCTTCATCGAAGCCAAGTAAGCTTCGGCCATCAGGCCCCCACGAAAGCCCGCGATGCAACCCGCGGGCTTTTTTTGTGTCTAATGCGTAGAAACCATACGTACATAATCGCCACGCCCCGTGCCGTGACTTCCGTTTGACCCACCGCACTGAGCACGTCACAAACATTCTGCACCCTAATCCCTTTTTATCTATGTCCGACAAGTCCCCCCTGACTAAATACGCCCGGCTCTGGCTCGCCCTCGGCCCCAACCTCGCCCTTGCTTTGCTCGCCTGGTGGCTTCCACACGACGGCGAAGACCGTGGTCCAGCTTTGCTCTCCATCGCTGGACACCAGCACTTCATCCTGCTGCATTTTCCCGTCGCAATCCTGATGCTCATTCCGTTCTTCGAAATCTGGGATCGCCACAATGAAGCTAGCCTCTTGATTCGCCGACTCAGCATCTTGGGCGCCGTCAGCATCTGGGCCACTTGCGTCTTCGGCATTTTCGAAGCCTACTTCAATGGCTCGGACTATAGTAATCTCGAGACCCACCTATGGACTGGCGTCGCTGGCTCCTTCCTAGCGAGTGCCGCGTGGTTACTCATCTCCCAAAGCTGGCGGGTCCGCGTCGTCGCGCAGATTGTCGCGGTCGTCGCCATGATCATTGCTGCACACATCGGCGGCGACAAAGTCCATGGAGATCTCTTTAAGCCGAACAAGGAGTCGTTGAAGGCGTCGGAACCTAAGGCCACGGCGGACCGTCCGCCTATTCCGCTCG
>CAITUF010000116.1 GCA_903895475.1 uncultured Opitutia bacterium
ATCAAAAGACGGTCCCGAAGCTAAAGTTGAACTTCATCCCGCCGCCATTCAGCTCGGCCCCGGTAGCTGGGTTTATCGTGGTCTGTAGCGGAAACCCGAAATCGAGGCGCATCACTGCGCCGCCAAGGAGGATGCGCATCCCGACCCCGATATCCGAATTGGCCTCGGCAAGGCTGAACTTGACGGCGTCCTTGTTGACGAAGCCGTAGTCATAAAAAGCCGCGAAGCGGAGGTTGTCGGCCGCCTTGATCGTGTATTCCGCGCTCAGGTAACCATAGGTCAAGCCGCCGACCGGCTGGTTGCCGTTCGTCGTGTCCCACGTCGCGGCGGCCCCGACGTCATTATAGTCGAACCCACGCATATCGTAGGCCCCACCTAGGTAGAAGCGCTCGTAGAATGGTAGATTACCGCCGGATCCGGCGATGGTCCCAACGCGACCAATCAGGCCAAGGGTCTGCTCCGCGGTCTGCGAAAGCAGGAACCACTTACCCGTGCGTAGCTCGGTCCTAAAGTAATCCAAACTACCGCCGAGGCCGTTACCGGCGATTTCCTCGGAGAGTGAAAGTCGCGAACCCTTAGTCGGGAAGTTGTATTCATCACGGGTGTCTTGCGTCAAGGAGAGCGTCACCGAGGAAATCGTCTTCGGGTGACCGTCCTCAGCCTGAACATCGAGGGGCGCGGTAGGGGTGACGTCGCCCACGCTGACGCGCCGCAGGTCATAGGCGATGCGGCCTTCGACGTTGCCGAAGAGCCGACGGCGGGCATAAACACCGACGCCTTCATTAACGACGGTGTAGTTGGCCGAAGAATAACCCGTGTAGCGGCGCTCAATCTTGTAACCGACCGCCAAATCACGTTCCCAGAGTGCGGGCTCTTCGAAAGAATGTTCGAAGACGTTGGAGACGCTGCCTGCCTGCAATTTGACGCGGAACTTCTGACCGCCGCCGCGATACCAGCCCTCGGGGTTGGTGAAGTCGAAGTTACCCTCGGAGTACTCGACGAAGCCAACGAGTTGCTCCACCGTGCTATAGCCCGCACCAAAGCTCACCGAACCTGTGCTGCCCTCTTCGACGATGACGCGGAGGTCGCTTTGGTTTGGAACCGGCGTCGGCACCGGGACGAGCCGGACCTCTTTAAAGAACTGCGTGTTACGCAGGCGGGCCTCGGAGACGCGGACGCGGGCCAAGTCAAAGACTTCGCCAGGGCTCAGCGCCAACTCACGTGCAATCACGGTGGAGCGCGTCTTAGTGTTCCCCTGGATATCCACGGAACGGACGGTGAACCGCTCCCCTTCCTGAATTTTGAAGGACACCGCGATGGCTCCCGTCTGGAAGTTGGGCGCACGGAGGGCTTCCACCTGGATATTCTGGTAGCCCATCTGTCCGTAATACTCCCTGAGCTTCTCGGTGGCGGTATCTAAGGCCACCGTTGCGAAGGCCTCACCCGTAATGAAACGGTCCACTTCGGGGCGATAGGCACCACGACGCAGGGACGGTGAAGCGATCACCTGCTGCAGCGCCTCAGTCGAAAAGACCGGGTTCGTCGCTCCGAGCTTATTACCCGAGATATTCAAGGCTCCGATGGTGTAGCGACGGCCTTCCTTTACCTTAAAAATGACTTCCAGTTTACCGGAGCCATCCTTCAGGTCCTTTTGGCGACATGCCTTCGCCGGATCGAGGTCCTCGACTTCGATGTCCAAGAAGCCTTTGAGTCGATAGAAATCCCGGATACGGTTGCAATCCCGGCGGTATTCCTCGGTGTCGAGGTTGGTGGTGAAAAAAAGTCCCCCGAAAAGGCGCGCCAAGAAGCCCGGGTTCTCCGTCTTCATTTCCGCGCCTTCGATAATCTCGTTCTCCGTGAGGGCCGCGGCGCCCTCAATCCGGATAAAATCAATCGTCAGGCGAGGGCTTTCACTGGCGGTCAGCTCGACGCGCACACCCGGCAGTCCCTTGACCTCGGAGATGGTCTTTGCTTCCAATACGATGAAAGGGCGTTCCTTGCGGAGCTCTTTCTGTAAGGCCAGCACCGCCCGCTGCATCGCGGCGTCATCGAGCGGTTCACCCACGCTGAAACCCGCGACCTTCAAAGCATCAGACTCGAGATCGATTAACTTCCCACCCGCGACGATTTCTCGTAGAATTGGGCGTGGCTCAACGGTAATTTCTAAGTCAATCAGTCCAGTCTGCGGGGACAACGTCGGCACTACCCTAACCTGGTTAAAGCGACCAGTGGCGTAAAGTGAACGAACCGTGCTAGTGATGGCATCTTTCGAAAATGGCTCACCCGCCCGTAACGCGACATGCCCGAGAATAAAGGCCTCCGGGGGCGGAAGAGTTTCACCCGGCTTGCCCTTCTCGTCTGGGGCGCCTCGCTCCGCTTTAATCGTCACTTTGCCAACCATCAGCGGCTTTTCGAGGGTCGATGCTTTTACCTGGGCAAGACTCCCTAAGGGTGCCAAGGCCAAAGCGAAGCAGGCGGCCCGGAGGAAACTCCGGCATACGTTCACATCATTCATTGGAATGGCTTTTGGCAGGTGTTTCGAACCTTGTCAGCCCTGGATTCCAGAGCAGGTCGAGGTCATTGGTGGGGCCGTTACGGTTCTTAGCCACGATTAATTGGCGGGCATAGCACCCATCTTGGCCCATTTGCTCCGCCTCGGCTTCGGCCGCCTTGCTTTGGCTAACATTAGGGCGGGAAATCAGCATCACGATATCAGCGTCCTGCTCAATGGAGCCCGACTCGCGTAGGTCGGACATCTTAGGCTGGCGAGCCTCGTCCTCGGACTTTCGGTTAAGCTGGGCGAGGGCGATGATGGGGATCTGGAATTCCTTGGCCATGGCCTTGATACTGCGGGAGACCTCGGCGATTTGCTGTTCGCGCGCTATGCTGGAGTCCAAACCGTTGATGAGCTGGATGTAGTCGATGACGACCATATCGAGCTTACGGCGGCGGGCAATTCGCCGGCACTTGGCCCGGATCTCGAGAATCGTCTGGCCGCCGTTGTCATCAACAATCAGCGGCTTACCCCGGTATTCATTGGAAGCCTGCACGAGGTCGAGTTGCGTCTGGGCGTCGGGCCGACTGGAGCGCATCTTCTGTAAGTTGACGCGGGCGCGGGAGCACAAGAGGCGCATTGCCAATTCCCGGGCCGGCATTTCCAGGGAGAACATCAGGACGTGCGCGGGTTCGCGGCCAGAGTTAGGCGGCGGGAACATGGCGGCTTCGATAAAGTTGAGAGCGATGGAAGTCTTCCCCATGCCTGGGCGGGCCGCGACGACGATCATCTGGCCGCTCTGGAAGCCATAAGTCAGCGTATCGAGCTCGCGGAAGCCCGTCGGTATGCCTTGAACCCGGCCGTTTTCAGCGATCATCCGGGCGACCATCTCCATCGCCTCTTCAATCGGCTTATCGATCTGCTGCGAAGTTTCGGCGATGCGGCTTTCGCTAATGCGGAAGAAGGATTGTTCGACGTCCTCGAGGAGGCGATCGATGCCTTCGGTGTGCGAGTGGGCCTTCTCGACGGTGCTGACCGAAGTGGAAATCAGGCAGCGCAGGAAGTGCTTCTCGCGGACGATGACCATCCAATGCGGGGCGTGTGCCGAAGAGGCTACCTGACCGGTCAGTTCGTTGACGTAGGCGGCGCCACCAGCGGAATCCAAGCGCCCGTCACGGCGCAACTGCTCGGTCAGCGTGATCTCGTCGATACCCGTGTTGGCCTGCGAGAGTTTGACCGCGGCCGCGTAGATATCCTGGTGCTTCGGGTCGAAGAAAAAGTCTGGGGTGATCTTCTCGGAAAGGCAGCGTTGGAGCGTTTCGCCATCGATGATGATACTCGCGATCAACCCGCGCTCGGCATCGAGGTTATGGGGCGGCACGCGGTCGCCGTAACTAGGCTGGGTATCGCGGCGGTTGCGGGGGGACCGGCCGGCGGGGAAATCACTCATGGAAGGGGTGGACTTTGCGGGGGGACGAGAGGGCTGCACAGCCCGAATTAACGGCAAGTTACCCCCAGCCCTTTGTGAACAAAGTGGTAGGCTGTTGTCACAAATGCCATAATTTCAGGCCGTCGAGGGGTGCGTGACAGTCCGGTGGCAAAAAGGCACCCAGCAGGTTAAACCCCAGAGTCATATCTCCAATAGAATAGACCCCGAAAATGCGGGAGTCTGAATGACTGGTATGTGGTTTCACTTTGTCATGCTGGCGGCGGTTTTACCGGATCCGGAAGCCATCCCCGTGACCGTGAAGCTGATGAGCTTCGACGATCCCCAGCGCGAAGTCGCCGTCCTTAATACCGCCGGCAAGCCGGTGCCCATTCAGCTTTATTCACACAGCCTGACAGCCACCATCACCAGCCAAGCGAAAGCGGGGAAGTTTAGCGTTTTCGGGAAGCCGACTGACCAAGACCCGAAGACCCCCCACCCCGTCCTTGCCTCCGCCACTCTTCCTCCTGGCGAAACGAAGCTCATCGCCATCGTTTCAGGTGCCGGGGCCGCCACTCGGCTTAGCCTCATTCCAGATAAAACCACCGAAAACGCCGCGGGGACGATTCGCTTCTTCAACCTGTGCCCTCAGCCCATCGGCCTAAGTATGCCCGGCGAGCGTCGAGTGATCCCCTCAGGTCAAGATATCACGCTACAACCAAAGGTAAAACCCTCCGAGTACGGCCAAGCGCAATTTTTCCTGCCCAACGAAGACGACGGCTGGCAAGTGGCTGGGGGGTTGCGCTGGCTCCAGTTACAAGACATCCGCTCCCTGCTCTTCCTCCTACCCGCTCCGGGCGATACTGGGATGATTGTGGTTCGGGGCGTTGAAGAGCGCATCGTCGAAGAACTCGCGCCGTCCGCCGCTCCGCCCGGGGATAAGCAAGTTTCCAAAAACAAGGCGCTTCGCTAAAGTGCGGTCGACGCCGCCAGAGCACCGCCAGACGAGGCAAGGATTCACCCTCGTCCTCTCCTTGACGATCATGGCCATGATTGTCCTGACGGTCTTGGTGCTGGCCGCTTTTATCACCGTGGAAATGCGAGCCTCCAAATGGCTGGCGCTCAAGGCGCGCTCCCGGCTAAACGCCACCATGTCCGCCCGGCTGGCGTTAGCCCATCTCCAGCAAGCGGCCGGCCCAGATGTCCGGAGCACCGCCACCGGAGAACTCGCCTGCACTCCGGCCCCAATCAGCCCCTTTGATCCTAATCTCGCTTGGAGTTTACGGCTAGGCCAAGGTCAACGGCATTGGACCGGTGTGTGGCGCACCGACAAGCCCGACGAACCACCGCAGTGGCTCATCAGCGGTCGCGGTGAGAAACCGTTGGACGATTCAATCCCCTATCTGCTGCAAACGGTCAACCTAGCTGGCAAGACGGACTACGACCTAGGCTACTGGGCCCCTTGGCAGACGGACTATCCCTTGGCCCTCTCGGCCAGCGGCGGCGAATCCTTCGCAACCCTGGTCGGAAATGGCAGCGCCACCTTGGACCTCGGGCCGGACGGGCTCATGGATACCAGCGATGACGTCGATGGTCGCGTGGCGCTACCGAAAATTCCGCTGCCGGGAGCTTGGGCAAACTCCACCACCGGGAATTTCGCCTACTGGATTGGCGACGAAGGCGTGAAGGCTGCCATTCATCTCAACGAAACCCGCGATCCTGCCAAAGCGGCACCGGCGTCGCTGACGACTGCCACCACCCTGCGTTCCGCAGGTCGCCGTGGAACGGAACTCCTCCTCGGCCTGAAGAGCGTCGACCCTTACGAGGCGACCCGACCAGCAATCATCTCCACCTCAACACTCCCACTACTGAAAGGGTACGACGTGAATGACACCGCGGCCAACGGTCAGCCGGCCCATAAGTTATCTTTCCATCACCATACGCTGTGGTCAGCCGGCGTCCTTGCCGACAGTTACCGCGGTGGCCTGCGCCGCGACCTTTCGCTCGCCTTCGAGATGGATGACGCCCAGTTCGACAAGTCCGACTTTGGTTCGGGCGCTGGCCATGAGACGGTCACCGAAGCTTACACGGCCGACCTATTACTCGGCAAACGACGTTCTTGGTTTCCCAGTTACGGGACCGCCAAGGTCAACCCAGGCTTCATCACATCGCCCGATCCCCGCCCGCGTGTCTGGGTCCCGATGTATGAAGTGAACGCCGATAACCCGAGTCGAAACCTAGGCAACAGCGGGACCAAATACTTGCCCTGGTCGCCGGTCTTCATTCGCGAAGATGAGATGGGCCAGCCGTTGACCGATACGAGCAGCACTCCGCCGACGACGACCGTGAATTCGCTCTGGGATAAACAACCGCGCCGGCTCGTCGGGCCCCTCTGGCATCTCGTCCGCGACTACTACCGCCTCTACA
>CAITUF010000117.1 GCA_903895475.1 uncultured Opitutia bacterium
AAACCAGATGGGCAACGAGGAACGCCAAAAGGCCTACGCCTGCGATATCACTTACGGGACTGCGTCTGAGTTCGGCTTCGATTACCTGCGCGATAACGGGATGGCCCTGACTGCCGGCGAACAGGTGCAGCGCCAACACTACTTCTGCATCGTCGACGAAATCGACTCCATCCTCATCGACGAAGCCCGCACGCCGCTGATCATCTCTGGCCCAGTCACCGAAGAACGAGAACCACCGTTCATGCGCCTCGTCCCGCAGGTCAAGGTGATCGTTGACCTCCAGACCCGCTTGGCCACGCGCCTCATTATCGAAGCGGAAGCCGAACTCAAGGACCTCCCTGACAACAAGGAGCCCTCGACCGACACGCTCGATAAACTCTGGCTGACCGCCAATGGGATGCCCCGCAATAAATCCTTCGCCCGTCTCATGGAGAATGGCCGCTGGCGCAAACTCCTAGAGAAGCACGAAGGGGTGCTCGCGAGCAATGTCGAGAAGGACCGCCGCTACCACCTCAAGGAACGCCTCTACTACGCCATCAGCGAACGCAACCACGAGTCTGACCTCACCCAGCTCGGCCGCGATACGCTTCGCCCAGGCGAGCCCGATGCGTTCGTCCTGCCCGACCTCCCCACGCACTTCGTGGAGCTCGATAGCGATACCAGCCTGACCCCCGAGAAGCGTTCCGAACTACGCAGCACCGCCGAGGCCGCCTATATCAAGGTTTCCGAAGACATCCACGCCATCGGCCAACTCCTCAAGGCCTTCGCCCTCTACGAAAAGGACCGCCACTACGTCGTGCATGAAGGCAAGGTCATGATCGTCGACGAGAACACCGGGCGGATCATGGCTGGCCGTCGCTGGAGCGATGGCTTGCACCAAGCGGTCGAAGCCAAGGAAGGCGTCACCCTCGAGAAGGAAAACAAAACCTACGCGACCGTCACCATCCAGAACTACTTCCGGATGTATGAGAAGCTCTCCGGCATGACGGGCACGGCTGAAACGGAAGCCACGGAGTTTAACGAAATCTACAACCTAACGGTGGTCACCATCCCGACCAACCAGCCCTGCATCCGCACCGACGCCAACGATATCGTCTTCAAGACGCGGCGCGAGAAGTACCAGTTTGTTATCAAGGAGCTCACCGACGCCAACAAGCGCGGACAACCTGTCCTCGTCGGCACAGCCTCGGTCGAAGCTTCCGAGACGCTCAGCCGCATGCTCACCCTGGCCCGAATACCGCATAAGGTGCTGAACGCCAAGCACCACGAGCAAGAAGCCGATATTGTCGCCATGGCTGGTCAGAATGGTGCCGTCACCATCGCCACCAATATGGCTGGCCGCGGTACCGACATCCGCCTCGGCGAGGGCGTGCGCGAGCTCGGCGGCCTCTACGTGCTCGGCACCGAGCGCCACGAATCCCGCCGCGTCGACCGCCAACTCCGCGGTCGTTGCTCGCGCCAAGGCGATCCGGGCCACGCGCGTTTCCTCGTCGCCCTTGAGGACGACTTGATGCGCCTGTTCTCCAATGCAGGCATTATCTCCTCGCTGCTGGAAAAATCCTTCAAGGAAGGTGAGCCGCTCGAGCACCCCTTACTCGACCGCTCCATCGGGACGGCTCAGAAACGTGTTGAAGGCCAGAACTACACGATGCGTAAGCGCCTGCTGCAGTTCGACGACGTCCTCAACCATCAGCGCCAGATTGTCTACGGCCTACGAAACCGTACCCTTCATGAGGCCGACACTCGAGCCAACCTGCTATCCGTGGTCGGCGAAGAAATCGAAGAGCGCCTCAAGACAGCTTACCCAGACCTCGATGCCTCCCCCGACCGCGCCGGCGCCGACGCCTTCGTGGCCTGGTTCGTCTCGACGTTCCCGATTCGCTTTGCGGTCGAGGAACTCCTCCCGCTCAACCACGACCTCGCCACCGCCTGTGTGATTAAGAAAGTCGCCGAGCTGCAGAAGAGTCGCGAGACGAACGAGTCGCCCGAGATGCTCAATTACCTCGAGCGTCACCTCCTCCTGCGCTCGATCGACCGCAACTGGCAGAACCATCTGACGGAGATGGAAGAGCTCCGCCGCGCGGTCAACCTCCGCGGCTACGCCCAGAAAGACCCGCTCAACGAGTACAAGACGGAAGCCTACCGCGCCTTCGTTGACCTCATGCGCCAGCTGCGGACCGACGTCTGCTCGAGCCTCTTCCGGACCGCCTCCTCCATGGAAGCACTGGAAGCTATTCTACGGACCGCCCAAGGCCAAGTCATCGCCACCGGCCCCGCTGAACCCGGTACGCCCGAAGATCAGCCGGAAGCAGAAGCGGCCCCGGAATCCATGCAGCCGAAGCAAGAACCTTTCCGCCGCAATGAAGCTAAGATTGGGCGTAACGCCGTCGTGCGTATCCGCAAGGGCGCCGAGACGCTCGACCTGAAGTGGAAGAAGGCCGAGCAAATGGTGCGCGATGAAGGTTGGGTCGTGATTGAAACGCTGTCCGAATGACCGACCAACGTCCGGCCCCCCGCTTCTCCGACGCTTGGCTGTGCTGGGGCGGACTGGGCCTGACGGCGCTGCTCCTGTTTTTTAGTTTTCCTCCGCTCGGGCACCCCTTCGTCGCGTTCTTCGCGCTCATCCCGGCAACACTCGCCGCCGCGGCCGCGCCCGACTGGCGTCTATGGCGACGCGCGGCCTACGGCACCAGTTGGCTTCTCTGGGTCGTACTCTTAGCGTGGCTTCGCCATATTTACCCACCGCTCGGTTGGCTCGGGCTCGTACTATTGACGGCCTACTGCGCGTTGTACCCGTTCCTCTGGTTGGTGGCCCTCCGTTGGATTTTTCCGGCCTGCCGCGACGCGGGTGCACCGGCCCGCCTGCTGGCGACACTAGGCCTTGCCGGCGCCTGGGGCCTGCTCGAATGGTTGCGTACCATCGCGTTCACCGGCTTCGGTTGGCTGCCTCTCTCCGCCAGCCAACAAGGCAATGGCGTCCTGCTCACGCTCTGCGCGTGGGTCGGACCCACGGGACTCTCCATCGGCCTCGTACTCATTAACCTTGGGCTGGCCAGCTGGATTGTCCGTCTCCGCGCCCTGCGCGCCTCGGCCGATTCACTCGAACCCCTTACGCCCACGAGTTGGTTCCAACGTTTAACGCCGGAGCTTTACTTAGGTTTAGCGGTCATCGCGGCCGGCTTCTACTGTACGCTTCAACAACTCTCCCGCGAAGCCCCCCGACAGGAAGTGCGGATCGCGGCACTACGGACGGACTTTGATCCCACCGAAAAATGGGACAGCACTAAACTCGATAAACATGCGAAGGCACTGAACAACCTGACCGTGGCGGCGGGGCAGGAAAAACCTGATGTCGTGCTCTGGCCCGAAGCCGCCCTCCCCCTCTCCACTGACAACGCTGGCTATGTCACGTTCCTCCGCAGCAACGTCGCGGGGGCGGGTTGCCCGCTCCTGATCGGCGCTATCGAACCGCGCAAGAACGGCTACGCGAACAGTGCCGTCGTCGTGACCGCGGAAGGCCTCGCCAAGCCGACCTACGCCAAACGACACCTCGTCCCGTTCGGCGAATACGTCCCGCTCGCCGACTGGTTACCGTTGCGCAAGGTCGTACCTATCGCGCAAGACTGCGTCCCCGGCGAAGGCGCGACGCTCCTACCCCTGACGACCCGCAGCGGCTTCACTTTCTTGGCCGGGCCCTTGGTGTGCTACGAAGACGTCTTCCCCGAACTAGCCCGCGAGCATGCTCTGGCGGGCGCCGACCTCCTCGTTGTCGTTACCAACGATGGCTGGTATGGTAACGAAGCGGGGGATGCCCAGCACACCGCGCATTCGGTGCTGATGGCGGTCGCCACGGGAATTCCCGTCGCCCGCTCTGGGAACGCCGGGTGGAGCGGGGTCATCACCCACCGCGGCATCCTCCAACCCACCAGCATCCCGGGCGCGCCCTTAAGCGCCACCGCCCATCTCCGCCGTGACCGCGGCGAACCCACTTTTTGGGTCCGTCATGGCGATTGGGCTGTCGGCCTGGGCGGGCTGTGCTTTGGCCTGACCTATCTCTGGCGACGCCGGCGTAGCGCCCACGCAGCCTAGGCGAGGAAATCTGCAAGTCCGTGTCGACCTGCCTTAAAAAGGCTTCACACTGACACCACCCCCACCGCGGACAAATCCGCCCCGTGGCCACGCTTACTCCTCACCATGCGCCTCCTGCTTGCCTGCCTCGGCTTTTGCCTGACCGCCTCCCTTTCCGCCCAGGAGGTCAAGAAACCGAAGGACGAATTCCCAGCCTCGGGCATTGCGACCTTCAAGCTTCGAATCAAGTCGATCCCCATGGTGGCCGTAAGGGTCAATGGCGTCATCCTTAACCTCGGCGTCGACACGGGCTGCCAAGGGAGCGGCGTACTGACCGAAGCCGGTGCGCGCAAAGCCGGTATCGAAGTGGCTTTCACCTTGCCCACCATGGGTAACGATGGCCGCGGCGAGACCAGCTACGGCTACATTGAATCGTTCGAAGGGGGCGGCGCAGTCTGGAAAGACTTTCACATGGCCATCATGCCGCTCACCGGCATGGACTTGGATGGCTTGGTGGGCGCGGACATCCTCTTCGGCAGACCCTTCTACATGGACCTCACCAATGCGGTGATGACGCTCGGCAAGACGCCCGACACTTCGGCGGCACATGAGGTCGCCATCTTTAGCCGCGGCGGACACTGTGGCGTCAATATTGAGGTCGAAGGACAGAAGGTGCCCATGATTATCGATTCGGGCGCCTCCAAGTCCTACATGAGCTCGCTCAAGTTCCGCGGCCAAACGATTTTCAAAGGCTATATCCCCGTGGCGTCCGTCCGTGGCGTCAACCTCACCCGGGTCGAAGTCTGCCAAATCAAATCCCTGCGCATTGGGGGAGCGCCGCTGACTGGGGTGGAATTCCTCCGCGACCAAGAGCACAACCTTTTGGGCAATGATTTCCTGCGAACCCACCCCATCGCGGTGGACATGGCCGCTCGTCGCTTATGGCTGTTCGAGTCACAAGGTAGCACCAAAGGCAGCAAGTCGTTTCTCCCCACTAAGGTGGGCACGCCCACGGAGCCTGCAAAGGCCACCCCAGCACCCGTCAAGTAAGCGGAATGCTTAGCGACGGCGACCGCTGCTCGCACCGCCAGCGGGGCCACTGCCCTCTTCGCCTTCGGCTTCCTCAGGGGCTTCTTCGTCGTCCCACTTGAGTTCCTTGTCGAGCTTCTCGTCGTCTTCGACTTCAGGGAGGTCAGAGATTTCTTCCGCGGCGGACGTGGCGCGCGCTGGCTTATCATCATCGTCATCTTCACCGGGGACCTCATGGCCCAGCGGAACAAACTCTAGGATGTCAGTGATTTCTTCGAACGCATGAATATCACGGCCTTCGATGAGGGCCTGATTGCGCAGTTCGCTGAGCTGTTCATCGACGTCTTCAACCGTGAGCTTTTGCTCTAGCTTGATCGTGTCGTTGATGAGCTTCACGCGGAGGCGCATGATGTGCTCGAGAAAGTCGGCGTAGGAACCCTTGTCGCCGTCTTTGACATTCGGGAGGGCAAAGAGCTGCTCTTCGGAGTCAAGGATGTGCTCCGCCACGCGGGCCAGGCGAACGGTTTCATCCTTCTCGACGGAGTGGACCTGAAAAGTAATAAAGGCCGCTTCCAGAATCTCGTTCGAGAGGCCGTACTCGCGGAGCGGGTCCATCATGTCGAGGACCCACGGGAGCTGGAACGGGTCGAGGATGCCGAGGCCGTCGGGCTCGTAGTGCTTAGGGTCGGAATTTTCCTTCACCCACCAGGTCCCTTTATCCTTACTTAAACGGATGGTACACCAAAGCAGCTTGGAAGTCGTGGCAGCCATGGGGGGTTGATGTGCCCAAGTCTGGCGGGGAGTCAAGAGGGGTCGAAACAGTCCTTTCACCCAAAGGGCTCCCAAGTCGCCTTCTCCGCTTTCCTTCCGCGTTTTCCTCCTTTAACTGCAGGGGATGTCTTTCCTGTACGATAAAGTGGCCACCAAGGCGCTCTACGCCATGGACCCGGAAACAGCTCACCAAGTCGGCCTGCGGGGTATGGGGCTGCTTGGCGCCCTCCCTCCCCTTCGCTGGTGCCTGGAAAGGGGCCTGACCCCAAAGGGCGGTAAGCCGATCGAGGCCTTTGGTTTGAAGTTCCCTAACCACATCGGCTTGGCGGCGGGCTTTGATAAGGACGGCTTGGGCTGGCGGGGCGCGGCAGCCCTCGGCTTCGGCCATGTCGAGGTCGGCACGGTCACCCAACACGCCCAAGCTGGCAACGAACGCCCCCGTGTCTTCCGCTACCCTGACCTCAAGGCCGTGGTCAATGCCTACGGCTTCCCGAACGCCGGCGCCGAAGCCCTGCGCCAACGCCTACTCCGCCAACCAAGCCGCGGCCAACGCCTCCACCCGCTCGGCATCAACATTGGTAAATCGAAGATCACGCCGCTCGAAGAAGCTCAAGGGGACTACCTGCACTCCTTCAAACTCCTCGCCCCGTTGGCCGACTACCTCGTAGTTAATATCAGTAGCCCCAACACCCCTGGCCTGCGCGCGCTCCAAGACCGTGCGCCGCTCGTGAGCCTACTCTCGGCATTGGCCCGCGAAAACCGTACCACGCCCGGTGGCCCGGTCCCACTGCTGCTCAAGGTCGCCCCTGACCTCAACCCGCACCAACTCGAAGACATCGTCTCCGTGGTAAGTGAAGTCGGCTTCGCTGGCATCATCGCGACGAACACCACGATCACCCGCCCGCCCGGCACCGAAGAATGTTCTACCAAGGGCGGCCTCAGCGGCGCACC
>CAITUF010000118.1 GCA_903895475.1 uncultured Opitutia bacterium
GCGGATGCGTACGAAGGAACGATTGGCCGCCGCCTGGAGGCAGTCGACGATCGTCCCCGAGTCATCCGTCACTGGGAACATGCGGCCATCCTCTTCGGTCTTCGTGCCGACCCCGCGTTCGGCGAACCAGGCGATGGTGTCGCGCGGCTGGAAGCGATGGAACGCGCCGAGGAGCTCCCGGCCTCCGCGCGGGTATTTCTTTACCAACTCGGCCGGCTCGAAGCAGCTGTGGGTCACGTTGCATCGGCCCCCGCCGGAGACTCGGACCTTGGCGAGGAGGTGCGGCGTGGTCTCAAAGAGCGTCACCACCCCGCGCCGGCCTAGCTTCTCCGCACACGCAATCGCGGCGAAGAAGCCGGCGGCCCCACCGCCGACGACGGCGACTGGGCGCGGTGTGGACATGCCGCCAAGTTGGGGGTGCCCGTTGCGCTTGGCAAGGCAGGGAGGTGGAACTCGCCAAGCAATCACAGGTCTGCATCTTACCCCATGCCCCAGTCGTCCCCATGCATGCATTTCTGAAGTCCACGCTGGTTGCCCTTTTGCTGGTTGCCGGGCTAATTCCGTCCATGTCGGCCGAAGAGCCGTTGTTCGCCCGGGATAATTTAGCCGCTTGGTGCATCGTTCCGTTTGACGCCAAGCAACGTGGTCCCGAGGCACGGGCGGAGATGCTGGCGAAACTCGGCTTCAAGCAGTTCGTCTACGATTACCGGGCGGAGCATATCCCGCAGTGGGACGCCGAGCTCATCGCCTTAAAGAAACGTGGCATCACGCTCACGGGTTGGTGGTTCCCAACGGTCTTGAACGACGAGGCGAAGCAGGCCTTAGCACTTTTCCGTAAGCATGACGTGCACCCACAGCTGTGGGTGATGGGCAATGGCGGTTCCATCGCGGTGAAAGACGCGGCGGATCAACAAGCCCGCATCGCCGCCGAAGTGGCACGGCTCAAGCCTATCTGCGACGCTGGCGCCGCACAGGGGTGCAAGGTGGGTTTGTATAACCACGGGAATTGGTTCGGCGAACCCGAGAACCTCCTTGCGGTGGTGCAGGCCTTGCAGGCCCAAGGCGTGAAGAATGTCGGCATCGTCTATAACCTGCATCACGGGCACGGAAAGATTGAGCAGCTGGACAAGTTCCTACCGAAGCTCCTCCCGTATCTACTGTGCTTGAACTTGAACGGCATGGACGCCGATGGCGAAGCCAAGGGGCAGAAGATTAAGCCGCTGGGGTCTGGTCACCTCGACCTCGCCATCCTCCGGCAGGTCCGTGCGAGCGGTTACCGCGGCCCGCTGGGAATTTTGAATCACACCAACGTCGATGCCGAAGGGCGCCTGCAAGATAACCTCGATGGACTCGCTTGGTTAGTCGCCCAGCTCGATAGCCCGATCGCGCCGGCCGCGCCTAAGTATCGCACCTGGGCTGAGCCCGCGCCAAAGAAGAAGCTCCCCCCGGGCGAGCCAGTTCCTTCGTTCGCACCGGAGTTTGGGTATGCGTTGTCCGGTGGCTACGTGACCAAGGGCAAGCCGACCTTTCATGAATGGCCCATCACCGTCGAAGTGCGCGCCCGGCTGGACGGTAAGGCCAACTACAACGTCATTGTCGCTTGTAACAATAAGCCCGACCTCGGTCATTGGGAGCTGAAGACGGACCGCGGGACGGGCGCCTTTGGTTTATACATCCCGGGACGGGGGGGCGAATTCCCCACCGGCCGCGTCGTGACCGATGGGAAGTGGCACGATTATGTGGCCGCTATTGGCAAGGAGCGCGTCCGCGTGTGGATCGACGGCGAACTGGTCTTAGATAAACCCATCGCGGAGGAAAAGGTCCGACCTGCCGCGGCCGAAGAGAAGTTGGCCTTCGGTCGACTCGTGGATGGTACGATTGGCTGCGATGGCCTCGTCGATGACGTGCGCCTCTCACGGGGTGAGCTACCGCCAGAAAAGTCCGCGCAGCCAATGCCACGCCTGAAGCGCGACCAAGACACCTTGGGTAATTGGAACTTTGATGACCAATTATCTGCGGCGGCCGCCGCGGCTGCGCCCACGCCCGCGGAATTCCGCTACGCGTTGCCGCCGCTGCATCCCGCCGAGACGCGTCTCTGGAAGGCCTACGTCAACCGTGACCGGATCTACGACTTCTACGCCAAGCAGGCCTTGGCCTTCGGTGGGAAGCTATTGCCAGCGTTGTTGCCAGAATATCCCGGACTCGACGCTGGGCGCTATGGCCACCAAGGCAACCAGAACGACCAGGTCACCTGGCGCGACAAGCGCTGGGAGCTGGCCGATAAGGGCGCAGTCTTCAGTGGCGTCATCCGTGGGGAAGGACTCACCATCCCCAAGGCGGTGGCGGTGCACGAAGGCGATCGCAGCGCGTGCTTCGATCCGATGACCTTATCGTTCCCACTGGGGTGGAAGGGTGGCTTCGTGCAGTTGGGCGAGATGCGCCACGGCTTCAACGACGGCGGCCGTCTCTTGGGTACGCTCGTGCGCAAGCAAGCACTCGGCGAGCCGGCGAAGGATGCCGTCTACCACGGCTTCTACCGTCACGGCACGCAGACGATCTTCAGTTATACTCGCGGCGGCAAAGCAGTGCTTACCACGGCTTGGAGCGGACCACAGGATGCCGCGAAGCTCGCGCTCCTCACCAAGGGCGGGCCAGCACAGTGGCCGCAGTGGATCGAGACGAAGGGCGCGGTCGGGCAGGGGAAGCCCTTTGCGACCGACACCATCACCGTGCCGTTCCAGAATCCTTACGGTGCGCTCATGTTCTTGAGCGGCTTGGACTTTTTTGCCGATGGTACGGCGGCGGTCTGCACGATGACCGGCGAGGTCTGGCTCGTGCGCGGGCTCGATACCGACCTAAAGAACGTCCGCTGGAAGCGCTTCGCGACGGGTCTGCACCAACCCCTAGGTGTGCGGATCATCGATGGCCGACTCTACGTGCTGGGCCGCGATCAGGTCACGCGCCTGCATGACCTTAACGGGAACGACGAAGCGGACTTCTATGAGTGCGTGACGAATGGCTATGCGACCTCCAACGGCGGCCATGATTACGTCATCGGTCTCGAGGCAGATGCCAGTGGTAACTTCTACACCTCTTCAGGTAACCAAGGCATGTTGCGCCTCAGCGGTCGCCAGGGTGTGGAAGTCCTCGCGACGGGCCTGCGTAATCCGAACGGCACGGGGATGTCGGCCGATGGACGGTTCTTCACCTCCAGCCTGCAAGAAGGCAACTGGACGCCGGCGTCGGCGATTGTGCAGGTCGAGGTCGGGAAGGATCGCGGCGTGCACTTTGGTTATGGTGGACCAAAGAACGGCGCCGCCCCGAAGGCTCCCTTAATCTACCTTCCGCGCGGCGAAGATAATTCTAGCGCGGGTCAGGTCTTCCTCTCGGAGTCCGCTTGGCCGGCCTTGCGTGGGGCGGGCAATCTGGTGCACCTCTCGTTTGGCGCCGGGTCAGCCCTGATCGTCACGCGACAGAACATCGCCGGACAGTGGCAAGGCGCCGCGCAGCGCATCGCGGCTGACTTCATCTCCGGCTCACAGCAAGGACGGTTCAATCCGAAGGATGGGCATCTATACGTCAGCGGTATCGCTGGCTGGCAGACCTACACCACCGACGACGGTTGCCTTCAGCGTATCCGTCACGTCGGAGGCGCACCCGTCCTCGTCGGCCATGAAGTCCGCGACA
>CAITUF010000119.1 GCA_903895475.1 uncultured Opitutia bacterium
GCCGTCCAGCCCAGTTGTCGCGCGAGTTCATTAGCGAGGTCGACCCGGCGGGTGCGGCTCATGTTGCGGTCGACTTCTTGTAAGGCTGCTACTTGCGCTCCAGAGTCCTTAATTAGTTGGGCGATCCGACCAAGGTCGACCTTGCCGTCCAAGCCTTCGCCGTGGTGGATATTGTAGCAGAAGACACGCAGCGGTGGGGCGGGGGTGCTTTCGGCTGCGTTCCCTGTGAGGATCGCAGCGATTAGCCAGGCCAGTGCTGAGAGGGACTTCATGGCCTGACGCTAACGCGCGGTGGTCGGGGTGCAATCGCACAACAAAAAGGGCGTGCCGAAGCACGCCCTTGGTCGGGAAGTCCGTGGGGATTTACTTGCCCGCAGGGAACGGGTGTTCCTTCAGGATTTCTTCCGGTGTGTACATGGCCGTACGGGCCTTGTTCGCATCGCGGACTTTCTTCACCTGAGCGGCCGAGACGGGAGGCAGGTTATTGCCCCAAGACTGGCGAACGTAGGTGAGGACACCGGCGACTTCTTCGTCCTTTAGCATCTGGCCGAGGGGGGTCATGGCAGCCTGGCCAGCAGCGACGTCACCGTACTGCTTGCCCTGGAACGTCATCTTTCCGTACATCCCGTTGAGGATGAGCTTGATGGCGCGGTCGGGTTCGCCGTCGATCCATGGATTCGTCGGGTAGCCGGTCATCTTGGCGAGGGATGGGTAAGTGCCGAAGGTCGGCTTGGTCTTGTCAGGGAAGCTCTCGATGCCCTTGCCGTCGGCCTGGTGACAGGTGACGCGGAGTGCCTCACGGAAGTAGACTTCTTTGCCGAGGTCATAGAGCTTCTTATCAGCCTTAGAAATCTTCTTATCCGTGGGGCCGTAGGTTGTTTCGATAGGCTTCTTAATCGTGGCCATGTTGAAGTCCTTACCTTCGGGCAGAGACGACAGCTGCTTCATCGTTTCACGGAAGCAGTAAGCGATAGTCTTGTCCTTCTCGTCCTTGACGACGAGGGCGGCGGTGATGGCCCGCTTGGTGTCAGCACCGTTGAAGAAGCTGAGGGCGCGGACGGCTTCAAGGCGAACGCGCGGGTGCTCATCCTTGATGGCGGCTTCGACAATCCCGATGGCATCCGGGATACGGTCACGCTGGTAGCAGACGACGCGGACAGCTTGGGCGCGGGCATTATGCTCGGGGGACTTCAGGAGGGCCTTGATGAGGTCGAGGTTCACCGCGTTGTGCCACTGGTGGACCCAGAGGGCTTCGAGGATGTGGTGGGCATCTTCCTTCTTGGAAGGGTCGAACTGCTTCACCCATTTCTGGGTAGCGGCGATGACGTCAGTACTGTCGTACTTGTGCAACTCGACCTTGGCGCGTTGGCGGACGTTATCTTCGTGTTCCTTGAGGAGCTCGAGGAGGTTGGCGATCGATTCGCCAAAGATCTTCTTAGGCGTCAGCAGCGGACGACCCGGGAAGGTGATGCGGTAGAGGCGGCCGTGCTGGTGGTCGCGGTTCGGGTCGCGCAGGTGGTGCTGGAGGTGGCCGATGAGCATCTGGGACCAGTCCATGACGTACAGCGAGCCATCAGGAGCCACGGCCACGCCGGAGGGACGGAAGTTGCCGGCCTTGGTGTTGTCGGTCTTGATCAAGCCAGGCTCGATGGTCGTGCCCTTGATTGCCGAACCTTCTTCAGTGAGCTTCGCGCGGAAGATGCCTTGGTAGGTAATCACGTTCGTGTGGAGGAACGTGCCCTGCCAGTCGTCAGGGAAGTGACGGCTGCTGAGGATGGCCGTGCCCGGGCAGGGACGCGAGGGGCGGTCCCACATCTGGTGATAGCCGCCGTGGGAGCCGGTGTCGAGGTGGCCGGAGAAGCCAGGGCCGAAGTAGTTGGCGTTACCAGTGGCGTCGGTGATGATGTCGTTGCCCCAGTAGTCGAAGACGCGACCGTGCGGGTTGGCGAAGCCGTAGGGGACGTAGCGCGAGAACTTGTAGGTCATCGGCTCGAAGCGGTAGATAGCGCCGTTGGTGTTCCGGATTGCTCCCTTATCGAAGGTTTCGACTTGGGTGCGGTGGAACACGCCGTCGGAGAAGTACATCGCACCACCTGGTTCATAGCAGATGGAGTTCGTCTCGTGGTGGGAGTCAGCCGCGTCCATGCCCGTCAGAATCTTTACAACCGAATCGGCTTTTTCCATCTTGCCGGAGGTGTCGCGTGCAAACCACATGTCGGGCGACTGGATGAGGATGACGCCATCCTTATAGAACTGGAAGCCAGTTGGGCAATTGAGGCCGTCAAGGAAGACGTGCGACTTGGCGACCTTGCCGGTCTTCGGGTCGAGGTCGAGGACGAGGAGCTTGTCGAAGTTCTTAGTCTTCGGGGAGGTTTCAGGGTAGTTCGGCCAGACGGCGAGCCAGAGGCGACCCTTGGCGTCGAAGTTCATCTGGACCGGGTTGATGAGCTCAGGGACCGTCGTCTCGTCGGCGATGAACTCGACCTTGCAGCCCTCAGGGAGGGTCAGGTGCTTGAGTTGCTCTTCGCCGGAAAGGTAGGGGACAGGCTCCTTGCGGTTCGGCGGGACGGCGATGTCGGGCAGGAGGTTGTCGTCCTTGACGATGAGGTTCTTGCTGTTGGCGGCAGCCCAGATGACCTGGTCGCGGTTGGCGGTCTTGATGTCGCGGTTGGCGAGCTCACGGCCGATGACGGTGGCGTTGTCGATACCCTCGTACTTGATACGCGAGCGCTGACCGTAGATGTTGAATTGGTCGACCGTGCGGTAGCGGTGGTGCCACTGGGTGGACTTCTCGTTGACGGCAGCGAGGAGGGCGGCGTCGATGGACGGGGCTGCCTTACCGAAGAGGGCTTGGAACTGCACGGCGGCAAGGGCTTCGTCGCCAGCGTCATTCAAGTGGATACCGTTAATCGTCAGCGGGGACTTGGCCGCCGCGTAGAGTTTCTGCGAAGGGGTGAAGAGGTCGACGAACTGGACCTGGTTAGCCTTGGCAACTTCGCCGAGGGCGGCGGTGTAGGCAGCGAGGTTCTTATTATTGCGGGCGACGATGGCCGGGTCGAAGTTGGCGGACTTGAGGTCTTCGTGGGCAATCGGGGAGAGGAGGACGAGGCGGACCTTGCCCTTGCCGTAGTCGGCGGCTAGCTGCTTCTTCACCCACTCGTCGATGTTTGCTTTGAAGGCGACGAGTCCATCTGGACCGCGGAAACTTTCATTGAAGCCCCAATAGGCGAGCATCACGTTGGCATGGAAGTCGGTGCCGAAGTGGTAGGTGATGGCGGTGTTGCCCGATTTCGTGGCGAGCGCACCAGGCTTCATATTAAGGAAGAGTTCGAGGGCAGGTACTTCGTCGGAGCGATGGCGAGTGTTCACTTCGTCGCCGGAGAAGCCGAGGTTGCGCACGACGAGATCCTTGTCGGCATTCGCCTTATGAATCAGCGCCTCGAGGTGGCCGTAGTGCTGTTGACGGTCAGCGAGGCCGCCGCCGACGATGGCGACGTTATCGCCTTTCTTTAGCTCGAGGGTTTGGGCCTGCACGCTGGCGAAGCCGAGCATGGCAAGGAGGAGGGTAAGCAACGGACGCATGTGGGTGTATGGGATGAAAGGGAAGCGGAAGCCAAAGACCACCGGCCCGGATGGGCGGTGGAAAGGACGGGGATGGGCCAAGGTGTGGTTTTTTCGACCCCCTGCCAAGGGCAATGTTCCCCCCAAGGCGAACGATTTGACCGCCATTTCCCGCCAATAAAGTAACTTGCCTGACTTTCTCCCGCCGAGGGAGGTCGCCGAAGCCTAGATTACTTGTTCAATAACTGCTTGGTCACCTCAGCCATGTCGACCTCGGGCTTGGCGGTCCAGCGCTGCTTATAGCCCGCGGGGGCTTCGACTTTAGTGCGGAAGAGGACGGTGTTGTCGAGGTCCAGGTCTGCGGTCCAGATGAACTGGGCGCCCGTAAAGCTTTCCTTGGCCTTGGTGAAGGATTCCTTCGGGCTCACACGTTCCTCGGTGAACTCGGTGGCCGCGGTCCAGCTGGAGTCGTCGAAGTCGACAGCGTACCAGTTGTCGGGAATGGGGTCGTGCTGAACCTTGGGGTTGGTGACGTCCCGGTCGAGCGGGCCCTTAAAGAAGCTCTTGGCCTTCCACTTCGCATTCGTGACGGTGCCGTCAGAGAATTTGATAATCAAACCGGCGTCACCCATGCGGTTGCCGTATTCGAGGCCAGTCTTTGGGTCGGCGTTGTCCATGGCCATGACGGCGATGGTCATCGGGTACTCGGGCATGATGTCGACCGAGACGACATTGTGCGGCATGTACTCGATGGGGTCGACGACGCGGAGCTTTCCGTTGATGAAGAGGATGAACCAGTTGTCGGCGTAGACGTTCAGTTTCAAGGCGTCGGCAGGGGAGGGCTTAATCAGGCCGGAAGGATCGCCTTTTCCGCCCTTGCCACCTTTGCCGCCTTTGGGACGGTCGCCCTTTGGTCGGTCACCTTCGGGATTTCCAGGTTGAGCCTGCTCGCCGAGGTCTCCGACTTCGCCCTTGGTGCCCTCGGGTTCATTCGGCGGGCGCTTACCACCCTTGCCGCCTTTGCCACCTTTACCTTCGCCCTTGGCGCCACCGCCGCCCGGGCCGCGTTCGTTGGGTTTGTAGGTCTCGACGACTGGGGTGCCGTCAGGACGGCTGTAAGTAAAAGTCCACGTGCCGTCTTCGTTGGCGACGTACTTCACACTGAGCGCCTTGCCGTTGAGCGTGTAGCGCAGCTCGTAGGTTTTGCCGTCAGGCGAGGAGGTGAAGTCCTTGATTGCCGCGCCGCGGAGAGGAGATTGCGAGTAAGCCGAGCCTTCCTTGCGGACGTGGCTGGCGGAGGGTTGTGGGTCGACTTGGCCGCCGACTTCGGTGACTTCGCCGTGGAATCCGCCGTTGATGTAGGGGTAGACCTTCTGTGCGTGGTAATGGTAACCGAGGGCTTTAGTCTCGTGGCCGCCAAACTCGTCGAGCTTACCGGGCGCCGAGCCGTCGGGCTCGTTGTAACCATAGATGGCGTAACCATCGAGGGCCACGGCGATAGGCTTGCCCTTGCCGAGCGTCTTCTCGAGGAAGACTGGCGCATCATGGTAATGGTAGTCATCGCCCTTGCCGCAGTGGCCACCGAAGTCGTCGAGCTCGCCAAACTTCTTAGCATCGTCGCCGCGGTTATTCAGTGCGTTAAAAATCGGGATGCCGTTCGCGGCGAGTGCGATGGCTCCGCGCATGAAGTGCGTCTTCGCAGACATCGGTTCCTTGGCGGGCACGGGATGACGCGGAATCTGCCAAGCCTTGTCGCCCGCGTAAGTTTGCGGGATGGGAACTTGCTGCTGCCAAGATTTGATGCCGGCCATGAGCGGGTGGTCAGGCAGGCCCTTGGCTTCGACGTAGAGATACTTCTCGTCCCAGCGCACACCGACCTTCGGAGCGAAGGCTTGGAACGACGCGGCCAAGGCTGGTGGCGTGCCGTTGGTCGTACCAGCGGCGAGGTTGGTGAAGTTCAGGTAGAACCTCGCCGACGGAGTGACTAGGGTCGCGGTCACGGCTTCACGGTACTTCGCCTCGACCGGTGGGATGTGCGCTTGGAGCGATGGGACGGCGTAGGCAGCAGCGAGCAGGGCCAGGAGGCGGACGGCGGGACTCATGCGGATAATTATAGGCGATGGAGGGTTAAGGGGAGATTAAGCCTCAGGGAGGGCATTGTGTGGGTAGGGTCAGCACTGCGTGCTGACCTAGTTCTTCCTTAAGCTAGGTTCGCTAGGTTAGCACGCAGTGCTAACCCTACCCAATATAAAGGCTCAGCCCAATGCCTTCGCGATCTCTACAAGCACTTCCTCGGGAATCGCGAGGCGGCCGCCGCCGATGGTCTCGGTGATTTGGCCGGGCTTGCGGGCGCCAACGATGGCGGCGGTGACGCGCGGTTGACGGAGGACCCAGGCGATGGCGAGTTCAGCGGGCGTCGTGCCAAGGCGCGTCGCGACCTGGCGGAGCACATCATTCAGGGCGATGTTCTTGGAGAGGAGGGGTTCGTTAAATTGCGGATCTCCGCGACGGTGGTCGGTGGCGGGCAGGGCATCGACCCAAGCGCGCGTAACCTTACCGCTGAGGAGTCCTTTCTGCATCGGGCTGTAGGGGATGAGGCCGATGTTGTGGGCTTCACAGTACGGGATGATCTCCGCTTCGATGCCGCGGTTAATCATGCTATACGGCGGCTGCAGGAAGGCGACCGGATGAATCGCTTGAAGGCGCTTGAGCTGCGCGACGTTGAAGTTGCTCACGCCCGCCCAGCGGACCTTGCCGGCCTTCACGAGTTCGGCGATGGCCGACCAGCCTTCTTCGATATCCTCGTCGGGCTGCGGCCAGTGAATCTGGTACATGTCGATGACGTCCACGCCGAGACGGCGAAGGCTGTCTTCGATCTCGCGGTGGATACTCGCACGCTTGAGGCGTGGCACGATGGCACCGTCGGCTTCCCAGCAACGTTCGCACTTCGTCGAAATAATCGGACGGCGACCCTTGAGTTCTTTGAGCGCTAGGCCCACGACGTCTTCGCAGTGCCCGAGGCCGTAGACGGGGGCGGTATCGAGCCAGTTGATGCCGAGGTCGAGTGCTTCGTGGATGGTGCGGACAGAGAGGGCGTCGTCTTGTGGCCCCCAGCCAAATTTCCAATCGCCGCCACCCATGGCCCAAGTGCCGAGGCCGACTGGCGTGAGGTGAAGATCGGAGCAACCGAGCTTACGGAGTTTCATGGGTTTACTTGGACTCCGTCTTGCGGGCCTTGTTCGCATCCTGCATCTGTTTCTGCGTCCGCATCGGCCATTCAGGATGGTCGACGTGCGCGTCCTTGAAAATCGTGAGGGCCTTTGCAACAAGCTCGGGCCGCTTGTCCGCGAGGTCATTCTTCTCGTTCGCATCGGCCTTGAGGTCGTAGATTTCCATCTTAGCAGCGGGTCCGTTGCGGACGGCTTTCCAGTCGTCCCAGCGGGCGGCTTGCAGGGATTGCCCCTCGTGGAGTTCCCAGTAGAAGTAATTACGCTTTGGGGCCGGGCCGCCTTGCAGGAAAGACGCCAGCGAGATGCCATCGGTCTTCAGGCCAGTGGGCGCCGTCGTGCCAGAGAGTTCCAAGGCCGTTGGTAGGTAATCCCAAGACGCCCAAGGTTCATCGCTCACGCGGCCGGCGGGGACCTTGCCGGGCCAACGGGCGAGGGCGGCTTGGCGGAGGGCGCCTTCGTAGAGTCCGCGCTTATAGCCGCGCAAGCCATTCGCCGCTTGGTCGAAGAGTTTGCCGATTTCCGAATTCGGGGCGAATGACGAGCCATTATCGCCCGCGGTCATCACGAGGGTATTCTCGTCGAGCCCAAGTTCCTTGAGCAGCTTGAACACGCGACCAATGTCGGCATCGAGGCGCGTGACCTGCGCGGCGTAGGCCTTCTGCGTGGGCGTCCAGGGCTTGTCTTTGTAGATGCCGAAGTCGTTGATTTCGTGGCGACCGTGGGGCAGGGTGATGGCATAGAAAAGGAAGAATGGCTTATCCTTCTGTGCCCGAATCCATGACTCGACGTCCTGCTGAATGAGATCCTGTGCGTAGGTCTTGCCGACGCCTTTGCCGTCGTTACCGGGGAGTTCGAAGCGTTGGTCGTCGCGGTAGAGGTAGGTCGGGAAGTAGCTGTGCGCGTGACGCTGGCAGTTGTAGCCGAAGAAGTGGTCGAAGCCGTTCTTCAAGGGGCTGCCTGTGGTATCAAACATCCCCATGCCCCACTTGCCCATGCAGGCCGTGGCGTAGCCATTGCCCTTGAGTGCCTTTGCGACCGTGATGGATTCCGCTGGGATCGGTAACTGGCCTTCGGCCTTGAGTTCGCGGTTAGCCCGGATGGGACTGTGACCGGTGTGCTGGCCAAGCATCAATGACGTGCGGCTGGGTGCGCAGACCGTTGTCCCGCAGTAGCCCTGCGTAAACCTCGTGCCTTCCTTGGCCATCCGGTCTAGGTTCGGCGTCTGGATGAGTTTTTGGCCGTAGCACCCGAGGTCGCCCTGCGCGAGGTCATCACTGAGGATGAAGATTAGGTTCGGCTTACGCGGTTCAGCAGCGCACGCGACCGCGGCGCAAAGGAGGAGGAGGAGGCGAGCGGCCATTGGGGAAGGGGATAGGTGATGGGGGGTAGGGGGTGGGCAGGGACGGGCACTTGAAAAGCAAAAGGGGACCGGGGTGGAAAATGCTTAGCGGCCTTTGGCCGCAGCACAACCCAATCCCCGATCCCCTTTGTCTTCCCCTCTTACTCCGCCTGGTCCTTCAGCCACTGCTGGTACTGGGCTTCGGTCTCTTCCTTGGTCAGCTTACCGCTGTGGATGAGGATGCGGAAGCGGAAGGTCTCCGACTTGCCCGGCTGGATGGTGAAGTTGAGCGTGGTCTTGCCCTTGGTGAATTCCTTGGCGCCGAAGGGGTTCGCAGCGAAGAGGCCGTAACCGCGGTTGTGCCAGTAGGTCGGGAAGGTGCTGTTCTTGGGGTGGTCGAAGATGCCGATGCAGACGGCTTCACCCTTTACGTTGCCAGAGAGCGTCATCCACTTGGCGCGCGTGCTCCAAGTTTCCTTTTCGCCGACCTTACCTTCGCTGCTGAGGTAGATGCCGTTGACGCCGGTGTTGTCGAGCTTGGCGACTGCGGTCGGCTTGCCCGCATCGTCGGTGAAGATTTCGGCCTTCGTCGAGGGCTCTTCGAGCGAGCGGGTGACGCGGATAGCGATGACGCCTTCCTTGGAATCTTGGAAGACGGCGGGCTTGTCCTGGGCGGTCAGCGTGACGATGCGGTCGATGATGCGGAGGTCCTTGGCGGCACGGAAGACGAGGGTTTCGTCCTGCTGCAGTACCTTGGAACCGTCGGCGAGGATCCAGTCAGACGATACTTTGAGCGAGGCGACACCTTCGCCGCTCTTCATGGCAAGGATGGCCTTATGCTTGATGTTGCCGTAAGGCATCTTGCTGTCGCGCGAGTAGCCTTCGGGGGGTGAGTTCCAGAAGTCGGTGCCGTTGACGTTCCCGTAGTTGAACCACGACGAAATGTGGTGTGGGTGGTCGGTACGCTCGCCGGCGACCTTCTCGAGCGGGAAACCGCGGGTGAAGATGTTACCGCTGGCGGTGCGGAGCGGTGAGAGGAGGGGCTTCTTCTGGTCGGCCCAGAAGACGTAGGAGGTGAACGGCTGGCCGTCGACGAGGACGTCGACTTGCTTCTTGTCGGCCTGTTCGACGAGCTTGACCTCAGCGGCGTGGGCGCAGGTAGCGGCCAGGACAAGGGCAAGGAGGGAGAGGGGCTTCTTCATGGGCTTTGCTAGATAGGCTTAGAATAGGCCATGCCAAGCCGAATGCCATGAGGAAGCCGCTACTTTTAATTGAAATATAGGAACCGAGGGGGTTGTCTGGTGACAGACCCCTGTACCCCAATGCGCTCCGTTTTCCTCGGCGCGGCTTTTGCCGCCATTTCTGCCTTTGCCGCCAGCCCGGCTGGTCCTGAGGTCCGCGTGCCGTTCAAGGACTACCGCCAGGGGTCGACCCCGGCCGAGGCGCTTAAGGCCATGTCCGTCCCGAAGGGCTTCCAGGTGACGCTCGTCGCCGCCGAACCTCGGGTCGTCCAGCCAATCGCGATGTGCTTCGACGAGAAGGGTCGTCTCTGGGTCGTCGAAGGGATGTCCTACCCTCGCAAGCGCGGTGACGGGAAAGGTAAGGACCGCATCATCATCTTAGAAGACCCGCTGGGCGACGGTTCTTACGGTAAGTCGACGGTTTTCTACGAAGGCCTTGATCTCGTGAGCGGTATCGAGGTCGGTCACGGCGGTGTCTGGATTGGAGCCGCCCCTGAACTTCTTTTCATTCCGAAGGATGCGCAGGATAAGCCCGGCAAGCCACGGGTGGTCCTCGATGGCTGGGCGATGCAAGACACGCACGAGACGTTGAATAGTTTCACGTGGGGTCCCGATGGTTGGCTCTATGGCTGTCACGGCGTCTTCACCCATTCCAATGTCGGTAAGCCCGGCGCCCCGGATTCCGAGCGCAAGCGCATCAATGCCGGTGTGTGGCGTCTGCATCCGTTGACCAAGGAGTTCGAAATCTTCGCCGAAGGCACGAGCAACCCGTGGGGTCTCGATTACGACAAGCATGGTGAGATGTTCATCACCGCGTGCGTCATCCCACATCTTTATCACGTCTTCCCCGGCGGCCGCTACCAGCGTCAAGCCGGACAGCATTTTAACCCGTTCACCTTCGATGATATCAAGACCATTGCCGATCATGCACACTTCACGGGCTCGGTCCTGTACCGTCCGGTTGAGCGCGGCGTCGTCCAGCCGCAGAGCACCGACGAAGCGGGTGGCGGCCATGCACACTGCGGCCTGGCCATCTACAATGGCGATAACTTCCCCGCTGACTATCAAGGCCTTCTCCTGTTTGGCAACCTGCACGGCCACCGCGTGGTGAGCGACTCCGTTAAGGCGAAGGGTAGCGGTTTCGTTGGTCATCATGCCCCTGACTTCATGCGGAGTAATGACGCCTGGTTCATTCCGGTCACGCAACGCGTCGGTCCGGATGGCGCTCTCTACGTCTCGGATTGGACGGATAAGCAGACTTGCCACAGCAATAACCAGGAAATTTGGGATCGTGGTAACGGTCGCATCTATCGTGTTAGCTATGGCGCACCCAAATCCCGGGCCCGCGACCTCACGGCGCTGAAGAGTCAGGAGCTCCTCACGATTGCGTTAGACGACCCGAATGAGTTCTTCGTGCGCCAAGCCCGCAAGGTCCTTGCCGAACGTGCCATCGAGCTGCGTCATGGCGTGGAAGCCGACTTCGGTACGGCCAGCGCCTTGCTGACCGCCGAGACGACGGTCCGCTCGCTCAAGGCCGAACCGATCCGTCGCCTGCGTGCGCTGTGGGTGCTGGCTTCGGCCGGAGTCTTCCCTGCCTTCGAGGGCGACCGCGTCCGTGCGAAGATTGACCTGCTCGAAGTCGGACTGACCGCCAAGGATGAGCACCTTCGTGCTTGGTTCGTGCGCCTGATGTCTGAGCGCACCCGTAATATTGGTCCACGCCTCGCCGAGCTAGCGGCGCAGGAGGAATCATCGGTTGTTCGTCGTGAGTTGGCCTCGGCCTTGGGTCGACTCCCGCTCGCCGCCCGTGCGGCTGTCGCCGCCCCCTTGTTGGCCCGTGCTGAAGATGCGACGGACCATAACCTCCCGTTGCTCCTCTGGTATGGCATCGAACCGCTGGTGGGGTCCGACGCTCAGCAGGGCATGGCACTTGTACAGGCTTCCAAGATTCCGAAGATCACCGAGTTCATTTATCGCCGCCTATCTACCGACGCTGCGGGTCGTGAACGCCTCTTGGGTCTGGCGGCCCAGCAGGCCGATCCTGCTTTGCGTGAGCGCCTGCTGGAAGGCCTCGTTGCAGGCGTTCGACAGGGTGGGGCGTTCAAGGCTCCCGCGGAATGGCCCGCTCAGGCGAAGGCTTTGCGTGCGCAGGCCTCTCCGCAGCTTCTCTCCTTGGTCAATGAACTCGACGCCCTTGCGGGAGATGAGACCAGTCGCGATTATTTCCGTAACCAGCTGTCCTCCGCCAAGGCACCTGCGCCGGCACGCCAACGGGCCCTGTCCGTGCTACTTCAGTCCCGCGACCGTGCCGCCGCTCCGGTGCTGCATGCTTGCCTCGCGGATACTTCCGTCAGCGGCCCGTTGCGCCGTCAGGTCATCCAAGCCCTCGCAACCTTAGGCAATGACGCGACCGTCCCCGCGCTCATCGCCGGCTTCAAGGCCTTCACCGCCGAGGAACGTTCCGATGCGCTCCCAGCTCTCATTGCCAATCCAGCCGCCGCCACACTCACCATGGAAGCCGTTGCGGCTGGTACCCTCGCTAAGGCCGTCCTTTCGCCCGTTGCCATCCGCCAACTCAAGTCGATGAAGGATGCCAAGGTCGACGCGCTCCTTGCTCAGGTGATTGGTGCGGTCAACGCCACGAAGGCTGATTACGCCAAGCTCAAAGCCAAGTATGTTGACCTCTTAAAGTCCAAGCCGCTGCGTCGCGCGGACCTAGTGGCCGGCAAGGCACTCTACCAGCAATCGTGCGGACTTTGCCACCAGCTCTTCGGCGAAGGTAGTTTAGTCGGACCGAGCCTGACGGGTTCGAATCGTGCCAACCTCGATTACCTCCTCGAGAACGTCCTCGATCC
>CAITUF010000120.1 GCA_903895475.1 uncultured Opitutia bacterium
AGTGACTGCCCTTCAAGGGCTTAAAATTGGGTGCAGGGGTAGGATTTGAACCTACGACCTTCAGGTTATGAGCCTGACGAGCTAACCGGGCTGCTCCACCCTGCAATAAGTGGGAGGCGAAGGAGAAAGCGGCTGGAGCCGAGTCGCAAGCCATTTCTTATGCGAGTTCAACCTCGGCGTTCTGGGCAAAAAGGGTTGAAGCAGGCGGGTCAGAGGGGAAGATTACCCACCCCCTTCTCGCGATGACTGAAGAAACTCCCACGCCCCCTCCCGGCGAAATCCCTCCAGCTGACCAGGTCAAGGTCGACGCGGACTCCATCGTATCCAAGCGCCGGAAACTCAACTTCTGGCAACGTATCGGCGCCAGCGGCCTTTCCGTCTCCTTGGCGATCCACGTCTTATTGGTCTTCATCGCCGCCGCCTTCGTCGTCTCGACGGTCACCGACAGCGGGAGGAAGGATCCGAATACCTTCGCCACCGGCGCCGGCGGCGGTTCCGGCGGCGAGCGCGTGAAGAGCACCGAGCGCAAGGTCAAACCGAAGAACGTCAAGTCCTTGGCCAAGACGACGACCCGTATCACTTCCAAGAGCGCCTCGGCTTCCATCGCGCTCCCCGACATGCCGAGCTCCGCCTCCGCTTCCTCGATGATCTCGGGGGCGATGGCCGGCGGTGCGTCCAAGGGCTTTGGCGGCGGCGCCGGCGGCGGCATCGGCGCCGGCAAGGGCATGGGCTCCGGTGGCGGCAAGAACTTCGTCGCCCGCCCGGTCATGGGAGCGAACATCTTCTCGCAGCGCCTGGCGGTCTACTTCGACGCCTCGGCCTCGATGCTTCCTTACCTCGACCGCGTCGAAGCGGAGATCCGCGATAAGTTCCCGGATGCGGACGTCTTCCTCAGCAACGGCGTGTTCATCGACGTGCATGATAACGAGATCGTCGGCGGCGACAAATTCAAGGGTGCGCCGTTCCTGAATCGTCCCACCGGCGGCGGCTCGAAGAAGAACGCCAAGGGTGAGCTCGTCCCCACCGAGACTAATCCGGCTAAGCTCACCACCCAGGGCCGCGCGATCCTCAAGAAGTACGGCAGTAATTTCAAGACGGGCTCCGTCGGTGGTTGGATCGACATCCTTAAGGACGACCGCACCTACGATGCGCTGATCATCTTCTCTGACTTCCAGGACGGCGTCCGCCAGATCCGCACCAAGGCCATCGGCAATGTGTCGGCCTACAAGCCCGACAAGGGCATGCGCGCCGACCCGCCCGTCGTCTTCTCCGATCGCACCAATCAGGGCGGCGGCTTTGCCCGTTCGGTCACCCTCATCGCCAGCGGCGGTGCCTCCGGCCAGCCGGTCGTGCAGTGTAAGGAAACCACGGGTCTGATCGTCGGCATGGTTGCCCTCGGCTCGGGTATCCCTCCAGGCACGACGGTCATCGAGATCAAGGATAACGTCAGCTTCACTCTCAGCAAGCCCCTCACCGCCGCCCCCTCCGGTCGCGTCGTCTGTAACAACGGCGGCGACAAGCGCTTCCCCGAAGAGAAGAAGTGGGAAGACGAGTGGGAGAAGGCCTTCGCCGGTGCCCGCGAGAATAAGGGACCTCGCCTCTATCTCATCAGCACCTCCCGTGCTTACGGTAACAAGCCCGGGACCATCCTTCAGCGCTGCGTCTCCGCCTCCGACGGCAGTGCGATCATGGTCAAGTTTGGTAACGCCAAGAAGGGCACCAACACGGTCAATGACCTGCATAACTATGACGACCTTTACGTCGGTATGCCGGTGAGTGGCCGCGGGCTTCCCGACGGCGTCACGCTTGTGGCGATGCCGACTTACAAGGAGATCATCGACCCCGAGGATCCCGAGAAGAAGCGCAAGAAGCGTGTCATCGACAAGCAACTCACCATCTCCGCCCCGGTGCTCGAAGATTCCACTAACGCGGTCTTCGCCTTCACCCCGCTCATCCAGGCGGTGGGTACGCTCGCCAAGGATTCCAAAGTCATCGAAGATGTCTCCGGCTCGATTGACCTCAAGCCAGGCATGATCGTCGTGGATGGCCGCTTCCCCTTGGCTACCAAGGTGATCTCCGTGACCCCGAACAAGGCCGCCGCTGGATTCTTTACGGTTGAGATGTCGGCTCCCGCCAGCGCCACTGCCGCCAACGCGGTCCTGCGTTTCCGTCCGGCTGCTTCGACCACGGGCAATGCCCGCGGCGCCGCTCCGACTCGCTAAGTTTCGGCCCATGGGACCAGAAAGGCGAAGCCACCCGGCTTCGCCTTTTTTGTCCTTAGGGCATAGTCCCCACACGATATAAACAAAATATGATTCCCATGTCCCTCGCCCGCTCGCACTATTGAGACAACCCCACTAAGATGAATTCCCCAAAGATTTTCACAATCCTTGCGCTGGTTTTACTCTCCGCCTTCGCCCACGCGGCCAAGACCGGCGGCAAGTCGGGGGGCGGTGACGAGCCGGCTCCGCGTATCGCGGTCTACCTGGATTGCTCCAGCTCGATGGTGCCCTACCTCGAGGCCGTCGAGGCCGAGGTCCGGAAGCAGTTTCCCGACGCCGACGTGTTCAAGGTGCCCGCTATCAAGGTCTGGGTCGATGGCTCCGTCGTCCGTGGCGGCGCGGCGACCGTGCTGCCGCATAAGCCCGCGGCCGGGCCGACGGTCAGCCTGGACACGAGCCGTCTTAGCGCGACGGGTAAGGAGATTCTGGCCCGCTATGCAGGTAATTTTGAAGTAGGTTCCGTCGGCGCCTGGGTCGACATCCTGCGCACCGAAAAGCGTTACGACGCGCTGGTGATCTTCTCCGACTTCAATGATCAGGTGCTGCAGTTGCGCTCGGGCCGGCCGCTGCTGCAGACTTACGTCGACGACGCCGGGCAGCGCTCCCTTCCCGAGGCGGAAATCAAGGATGACCGCACTGTCGCCGAGAAGGCATGGGAAGACGTCTGGGTCGGTTCCTTCGATCTCGCGAATGCGGGCAAGGCACCGGCGCTCTATCTTTTCTCCACGCGTAATCCGGCCAGTCGGATCCTGCAGAAATCGGCCGATGTCTCGGGCGGAAAGTTTACGCTCATCGACTGGCTTCGTCCCGACGGTCCGCCTAAGCCGAGCAACTGAGGCTAGTCCCTAGGGTCATTCTGCGGTCGGGTTGCAGGGTGAACCTGAGTGCTCGCTCGCTTGATGCAGGCCATGGGTTCGTAGGCTTGGGTGGATGGATCAACCCAAGCCTTTCGTGGCCGGTCGGCGACGCGCTTCGGCACGTTCATGGCGCGGCTTCCTGCTCTCGCTGGCGATGCATAGCTTGCTCGTCGTGGTCGCTTGTTGGGTGGTGTTCCACGAGCCAGTGTCCCCGCCGAAGCAGGAGTTCACTGCGCATGCGGTGGCGGGGGGCAAGTCGGGCGGCCCGTCGAAGACGCACCCCATTACCCGCAAGCCTAAGGTGCTCATACCGCAGAAGCGGCTGACTTCGAAGTCTGCCAGCGCGACCTTGGCGCTGCCGCCCATGAAGGCGATGACGCCGGAGATGGGGTTAGCTGGACTGTCCGGTGGACAAGGGAAGGGCGGCTTCGGGCGCGGGCAGGGTGCCTTCGGCGGCAATGGACTGGGCGCTGGTTTGGGTAACCGTGCCGGGTTTGTCGGCCGTCCGGTGATGGGCGCCTTCATCCGCGCGAAGCGTGTCGCGGTCTATCTCGATTGCTCCGGTTCGATGCGCTCCTATTTGCCGCGGGTCGAAGCGGAGATCCGCAAGCAGTTTCCCGATGCTGATGTGTTTCGTTTCGATGGCGCCCGGGTCGTCGGCTTGGGGGACGTGGTGGTCTTCGGCCGCCGGTTCCACGGTAACGCCCCGCGTCTGCGCGAAGG
>CAITUF010000121.1 GCA_903895475.1 uncultured Opitutia bacterium
GATTGGATGTGGGCCCGCGGGTGGGACCGCGAGCACGGCGGGATTCTCTACTTCGTCGACCTCTACGGGAAGCCGATCCAAGAGTATTGGCATTTCATGAAATTCTGGTGGCCGCACAACGAAGCGATTATCGCGACGCTCATGGCTCACGTGATGACCGGTGACCCTAAGTACGCCGAGATGCACCGCCAGGTGCACGATTGGTCTTACGCGCATTTTCCCGACCGCGACGGCGGCGAATGGTATGGTTACCTGGATCGCGAGGGTCGCCCGACGACCGAGCTCAAGGGCAACATGTGGAAGGGGCCTTTTCATATGCCCCGCCAGAAGCTGGTGTGCTGGCAGCTCTTGGAGGGCTTGAGCTGACGCCATGCATGACTGGGCGCAGGCGATGGTAGGTGATGACTACGTCCCGTGTGTCGAATGTGACCGCGGTATCCCGCGCGCACGCTTCGTGGACGGCAAGGTTGCGTGTCCTTGGTGCCAGGCGGTGCAGGATGACGCGGGCGGGCAGGTGGTCGTCAGTCCTTTGCCAGTCGGGGCGATGCATCCGAAGGTCACGCAACGCATCGAAGGAGCCGAGCAGGTTTACGTCACGCGACAGGGTTCGTGGTTCGGCTGGTTCTGGCTGGCCTTCACCACCGTCCACTGCGGGTTCATGTTCTATGGACTCTCCCAGGGTGCGGTCCGGGTGAACGGCAAGCTCGTCGCGGACCCGAGTATCTGGCACTTCCTCGGCCTCTCGGCGTTCTACTCGATTTTCTTCGCCATCGGTTTCGCTTTCACCCTCAGCCGCTACACCGTTCGGCTGGCGGACGCGCAGGCGACCGTGCGGTTTCGGCTGTTCCCCTTCGTCGGCTGGACTTGGCGTTTGGCCGTTGGCGAGGTGATTCGCGTTTCGTTAGCCTACCGGGGTGCCCGCGAAAACAATAGCGCGGTGAACGCCGTCGTCTTGGTGTCCGACGGTAAAGAAATCAGCTTTGGGTCCTTCTTGGCCAAGGACGTGAAGGAGTACCTGGCGGGAGCGATTGACGGCTTCTACAACGGTGCGGCGGGTGAGTCAGCGGCCTTCATTCCGAAACCTTGAGCACGAACGGTCCGGCCGGGAGACCGGCCCCATTGCGTAGGGCCGCCGCGGCGTTCATGCGCCACGCGTAGCGGATCTCGGCAACGGGCCCGTCGGTCTCGACGACTAGTTCGTTACCTTCGACGCGCGTTCCCCGGGCAGCTTTGAAGTCGGTGGCTCCCGTTTGCCGCGTTTCGACTAGAGGTGTCGTCGGGCCCACTAATGTCAGGCCTTCCGCCGAACGGAAGCGGACACGAATAGTTTTCCCCGTTTGCCGTGCGTTGAGCGCCACCGGACCTTCGGCGATGAGGTCCTTGCGGCCATAGAGGTCGCGGAGCGCGAGTGTCGCGAGGCGTTCACCGACAGGGCGCTTATTGCGCGGGTGCACGTCCTTGGGCGTGCCGAGGTCGAGTGCGACGGCCATACCGCTACCGGTAATCTCTGTCGTCAACTGACGTTGGACCTCGCGGAACTCCGGCCAGAACTGTCGAGCTGGCTCGTTGATGGATGGCAACTGCACCCAATAGAAGGGGAGATTGGGTTGCTGCCAACGCTGGCGCCAGTCGGCGACGAGAAGCTTCATTAGGGCGCCATATTCGGCGATGTCTTCTTGGCGGATGGCATTGCTTTCGCCTTGGTACCAGAGGACGCCTTTGATTGCAAAGTGGGTAGCTTGGGCTGGGCCAGCCGCCCACGCAAAGCCCGGCTTGAAACCGTGGTTGGGGCCGCAATCGTCGCTCGGCGCGTCCTTCGCCTGGCCGAGGTGTTGCTGGGCGCGGAGACGCACGAAACTGCCTTCAATGCTTTCATTAGTAAGCCAGTTCCCAGTGACCTTCTTGCGGAAGACGCCGTTGCTGGCGAGAGCCTCGCGGCTGATGAAGGCTTCGATGGGGGCTCCGCCTACCGCGTAGTTAACGAGCCCGATAGGCAAGCCCGTATCCGTCGCGACGCGCTTGGCGAAATAGTAGCCGACGGCGCTCATGGGCGCGGTGGCCTTGGGCGTGCCAAGCTCCCAACGGCCTGCATAGAAATTGGTGACCGTCATCCTAGCGACCGTGGTCGCGTCTAGCGGTGCGGCGGAGCGGTATTGTCCGGCAAAGCTGTAGTTGCGTAGTCGGATGAGTGGAAGGTTGGCCTTTGCGAGTTCCTGTTTGGCCTCGGCATCGCGGCTTAACGGGAACTCCATATTGGACTGCCCGGCGCAAATCCATACATCGCCGACGAGCACGTTACCAATCGTCAGGGTTTGGCCGCGCTCTTCGACGGTAATTTGAATGGGCTGACTGCTGGCAGCGCGCCCTGCAAATACTGCCGACCAGAGTCCCGATGGCTCCGCTACGACGGTGGTCGTTTCGGTGCCCAGACGAACCATCAGCCGTCCGCTAGGCGCGGCCGTACCGATGATTCGGATCGGCTGCTCTCTTTGGAGGACCATTCCGTCCCCGAACCATGGATTCAGCTCCGCCGCTGCCGCGAGGCTAGCAATGAAGCAAAAACCGAGGCTCAGCGTCGGTCGAATCACTTACCTTCGAGCTGGGTTCCTGTGATGGCGCGGTAGAGAACGATGGTGTTGCTGGCGGGCTCGTAGAGTACGCCAACGTCGGCACCCACCTGAGCCATCGAACTGTAAGCAAAGGGCCCCGGGAAGAGTAGGGTCGATTCGGCCCAGGTCTTGCCGCCGTCTGCGGAGCGACGGAACGTGCCGTTAGCACGGTTTTTTCCGGCGGGATTTAAGAAAAAGATGGTCGTCTTGCCGCCGGCCGTGGCGGAGAGCAGTGAGCCTTGGCAGACAGGCTCGGGCAGGGCGGCATCTTCCGTGGCCTTGGCCCAAGTAGCGCCACCATCTTGTGACCAGGAGACTTTGCGCAAGGGCGCCCCGGAGCGCCAGCGACGGGAATTTAGATAGAGTGAACCATCGGCGGTTTCGGCGACCTGCACTTCGTTGAGCTGCATGCCTTCCTGGGGTACTTCAGCACCGCGTTTCCAAGTCTTGCCCGCGTCATCGCTGAAGGCGACCCAGTTCACGAAATTCTTCTGCGGGTCTTGCGAGTTGAAAGGCATCACCAAGCGACCCGCGAATTTACCTTTGTGTAGTTGGATACCGATGCCGGGGCCGGAGGCGCAGGTCACGGCGTTATCAGGTTTTAACTCATTGCTCACATCGACGGGCTTGGACCAAGTCGCACCTTCGTCGTCCGACGTCAAAAACTTCAGGCGGTTGCCCTTCGGGTCCTTCGGGCCAGCGGGGAGGCCGCTGAACTCCTTCCCGCCTGCGGGGAAGGTCTGGAAGAAGAGGAAGACGCGACCGCTCTTGGCGTCCTGCACGAGGCAGGGGTTATTGCAGCTGTCGTCGCCCTGTTCGTAGGCGATCGTCGGCTTGGACCAGGTTTTCCCTTGGTCCTTGGAGAGCGCGACGAGCAGGTCGTTACCCGCTTGGTCGGTCGCTTTATCGCGGGCTTCGGCGATGGCAATGAGCGTGCCCTTAGCCGTCATGAGCAGCGCGGGGATGCGCACGGAAGCATGCGGGATATTCTTCTTCGCTTCGAAGACGGCTACCGCCGGCGTTTCGGAGAGCTTGGGCGCTGCGCTGAGGCAGGCCGGCAGGAGGAGGCAGAGCGTGATTAGTCTTTCCATGAGAAATAGCCGATGGCTTCGAGTTCGCCGAGCATCGCTTGGATGCCAGCGGTATCTGGGTTGGCGTTGGGTAGGCGGGCAGGCCCGACTGGGACGTCGAGGTGCGTCATGAGGGCCTTGGCACAGCCCATGTAGCCACGTTTGGCGACGATGCGGATCACCTGCATCATGCGGTCCTGCTCGAGCTGGCAGGTGGCGAGGTCGCCCTTTGGGAAGGCCACCATCATGCGCTGCAACGGGCCGGGCACGAAGTTGTACGTACTGCCGACGCCGCCTTGCGCGCCCATGGCAAGGGCCGCGAGGAAGTACTCGTCGATGCCCCATGGTAGGTCGTACTTGCCGCCGTCGAGCCGCTTGCCGAGCAGGTAGGTGCCGAGGTCGGGGTTGGAGTATTTCACGCCGGCTAGGTTGGGGATGCGTTGGGCGGCGAGCTTCAGGAAATCGTCGACTGGGAAGTTAATCCCCGTCAGCGGAGGGATGTCGTAGTAGTAGAACGGCAGCTCCGGGGCGGCGGCGGCCACTTGAGCGCAACAAGCGACAAGGTCCTCCACGTTACGCGGCTTGAAGTAGGACGGCGCAATCATCGAGATGGCGCTGGCTTGATTGCGCTGGGCATGGGCGGCGAGCGTCGCGGCGTCGGCGAGGCAGTTGGCGCCCACGTGGACGACCACCTTGATGCCGCTGGACTTGGACACGGCGGCCCAGCGGTCACCGAGGGCGAGGCGTTCGGTGAGTTGCAGGGAAACGCTTTCACCGGTCGTACCGCCGATGAAGACGCGATCGATTTTCCGGGCGAGTAAGTGTTCAGCCTGTCGTTCGACCACCGCGAGGTTCAGTGAACCATCGGCGTGGAAGGGCGTGTGGGTGGCGGGACAGAGCCCATGGAACTTGAAAGCGGACATGAGAAAAGGTTTAACGACGCAAGGCGGCGTTAGGTCGGATACATAGGACGACCCCAACGGACAGTAAAGCAATCGCCGCGAAGGAGCCGAAGATGACGTTCAGAGGGATGTGTGCATCGCGCATCACGCCGAAGCCCCAGTCGGCCAAGCCGCCGCAACTGATGCTGACCAGGTTCATAAACCCGTAACCCGTGGCCCGGAGTTCGGGGCGAACGAGCTGACAGAGGATGGGCATGTTATTGCAGTCAAAGAAGCCCCAGCCGAGTCCGAAGAGAATGAGGAAGCCGATGGCCACGACGAGCGTGCCCGCGTTGCCCACGCCAAAGAGGGCGGGCAAGAAGAGGCTCATGCCGAGTGCGCTGACGAAGATACGGCCGCGTTCCGTGCGCTGCATCCAGCGGTCGGCCAGCCAGCCGCCGATCCCGACGCCGATGAGGGAGGCAATCTGGACATAGAGCACAGCCGACACCCCCGCCTTGCCTTGGCCGAGGCCGAACTGTTCGCGAAGAATATCGGGCATCCAGTCTTTCACGACCCAGCCCGCGAGTGCCGGCAACGTGAAGTAGAGCACGAGGAGCAGGAAGTTGCGGTTCGTGAGAAGTTCGTTGAATGCACTGAAGAAGCGCGGGGTTGGAACTCCCGTCTCGGCGCGGGCGGGCGGATTCCGGAGTAGGAAGAAGAGCGGCACCGCGTAGAAAATACCGACCGCCCCGCACCAAGCGAAGGCCGAGCGCCAGCCGATGTCCGGGCTTTCCGCCGCATAGCCAGCGAAGCCGCCGAGAATGATACCGATGTAGATACCCATTTGGTGAAACCCAACGGCGCGCGAGCGGGTGGGGCCCAGGTGGAAGTCGGTGATCAGCGCCAGGGCCGCCGGTATGTAGAAGGCCTCGCTGATACCCATAAGCGCGCGTGCCGCGAGTAATTCATTGAAGCTATTTACGTACCCCATGTACCAAGTCACCGCTGACCAGACGAGCAGGCTGGCGCAGATGACGTTACGCCGGTTGAGGCGATCGGATAAGTATCCGCCCAGTGGGCTGAGGATGGCGTAGACCCATTTGAATGAGCCCAGGACGAGGCCCCAGTTAGCCGCGGTCCCGATGTCCGGGATATCGCTCATCATCGAAACCTTCATGGCCGCCAGCATCTGGCGATCCAGGTAGTTGAGCAGCGCGACTGGTACGAGCAGCGCGACGACGAGCCACGCAGTGCGCATGGCGGAGGCGTTGGGGGCTTCGTCCTTCATCGCAGTTTGGCGGGAATGGTCCAGCGCGTGCAGGCGGGCGTGCGGACGCCTGGCCGCGTTTCGCCACTGATGGTCACGAGGTCATCGCCGAGTCGGAGCAAGGGAGCCGTGGCCACGGGGTGGGGCCATTGGTCGACGACTTGAACTTCCAGCGTTTCCGTATCAATGGCCAGCACCTGCGTGCTTTGGCCGGGGTGCGTCGCTGGCGGTTTACCGTAGTGTTTACCATCATCGCCGCCGACGAAGAAGAGGTGATTCCCAGCGGCGACGCCCGGGCCCGCACTCGCGGCGAGCGGGGTGGGCAGGGCGTGGAATTTGGTGCCTTGGCCATTGGGTTTATTATAGGTGAGCGCATCGCGGTAGTCGCGCAGCGGTTTGCCTTGGTCAGCGCTCAACGCACAGCCGCCCGCCCAGAGGACAACGCCATTTTCATCGGCGCCGACCAGCGGGAGGATTCGGGCAAATTCTTCTTTGTCGTCGGTCGACTTCCAGCCGTCTTGCGGCCGCGCCAAGTCGAGCACGGTCATTGTTGCAAGCGCGGCGGTCGAGGTGGGTTGCGGCGTGCCTCCGCTAATGATTAAGCGCGACCCGACGCTCAGGCAGCCGGCGTAGGCGCGGGGCTCGCGGAGGGGAGTGGTCAGCGGGGTACATTGACCGTCGGCCTTCACGAGGAGCACCGCGGTGAGGTGGCCGTCCGCGTTGCACCCGCCCGCGATGACGAGGCCATCACGCGTGGGCGTCGCGGCAAACGCCGCGTAGGCGGTGGGCGTGGGGAGCTGTCCGA
>CAITUF010000122.1 GCA_903895475.1 uncultured Opitutia bacterium
CGGTGATCGCATGATCATTCTCCTCACGGATGGGTTGAGCAACGACATCGTCCCGCCCAAGGACAGTGCGATTATCGCCGATCTCCAAGCTAAGCGCATCAAGGTCTTTGTGATCTTCCTCATTGATCAACCGGTCACGCCCGCACTGGTCTCGATTGCGCAGGGTTCGGGCGGTGCCGCTTGGCCTGCCGTGACGCCCGAAGCCTTGAATGAAGTCTTCAAGAAGATTGATGAAATGAAGAAAGTCGTGGTGCTCGAGAAGAAGCCGCGGGCTGCGGATTACTACGACCCGTTCTTCATTCCTGCCATGGCAGCCTTGGGCTTAGCCATCTTGGCGCTGTTCGGCATCCGCTATAATCCTTGGTAGTCCGCGGTTATTTTAACTCGAAGAGGTAGCGAAGGAGGTCGGCCAGCTCGGCGGGATTCAGCCGGTCGGTGAGGCCGTCTGGCATGATGGTGCCGGCGTCATTACGGGCGGCGAGTTCTCGTTTGGAGACGGCGACCAAGGCATTCGCAGAAAAGTCCCGAAGCGTCAGCGTTTCCGAGGACTCGCTGCTGCGGTAGCCCTGCAAGGTCCGTCCGTCTTTGGTCGTGACGACCGTCAACATGAACCCTTCCTTGACCTGGCGCTTCGGCCAGAGGACGGACTCCACGATGGCTTCCTTGGTCTGCGCGCGGCCGAGCGCACTGAGGTCGGGCCCGATGTTGCCGCCCAGCTCACCGACCTTGTGGCAGCTCAGGCAGGCCGATTGCGCTGCCTTGAATAGTAATTCGCCACGCTGGGCGTTGCCGTTGGCGTCGGCCTGCCCAATCAGCTCTTTGACGAGGGCATCGCTGAAGACAGCCCCGGTGGTCTGGAAGCCTGCCGCTTGTTGTAAGGCAAGACGGAGTTCGGCGTCGTCGCGGCCGATCTGCGCCAGCCACGCTAAGGCTAGGCGTGCTTGGTCGGTGCCAGGGGGATTGGCTGTAAGCGCGGTGGCCAGTGCCTTGGAGCCGTTCTTGAGCCCAAGGTGGCTCTGCAAGAGTGGGGCGACGGGCTCACCTGCCTTTAGCGTCTGCAGACGCCTGGCCGCCTCGGTAGCACCCGCAATCAGGTCTAGCTCGGTCAACGCAGCGAGGGCCACGTCTTGAAGGGCAGCCTCACGGAGGTAGGGGGTGATTTCTGTGATGAAAGGTTTGCCCCGCGTGCGGGCTAGTGCGCGCAAGAGCGGTCCGCGAATCTCTGCAGCGAGGGTGGTCGTTTTCCAGAGGGCATTCAGTTGAGCCGTTTGGCCATACTCCTTGCGGGTACTCGTGAAGATGCTGAAGGCTGCTTGCTGAGCTGAGCTGGTGCCCGACAGTAATGTCCCGACGATAGCCGTGTAGTCTTCAGCAGGTTTGAGTTGAGCGCGTTCGGTCAAGGCCAGCAATACGGCCGGTGCGGAGCGGGAACGATCCAAGGCGACGAGCGCATCGGCGACCGTGCCAGACTTGGCTAGCACCGTGAGCAACGTCTCACGGGTGGCCGGGTGCGAGGCTTGTTCGGCTAAGGCGCGGGTCTGGATGAGCAGTTGGGGGTCTTTGGCTGTGATGATGAGGTGGGTGAGGGTGTCGCCGCGGACCTGTGCACCGATTTTCCCAGCGAGGAGGTCCGACTTCCACGTCGGTGCCAACGCATGGATGGTCAGCGTGAGCGCGTGGTTCAGCGCGGGGTCCATTGGCTTGTCTAGGGCGAGGCAGGCCACCTGCACTGCGGCCGTACCTTGGCGGGCTTGCCAGCCGCAAGCGACAACGGCTTCGAGGCGAACCCGCGGGTGTTCATCGCGGACGGCCTTTTCGAGCCACGTTAGAGTCTCAGGGAGCTGCGGTCCCCAAGTGCAGAGGAGGTGAGCGCCCCAAGCGCGCCAATGGAAGTCATCGGACGACAGCATGCGTTGAACGATGACCGGTTGCGGGGATTCATGGGCGGCGAAGACGCCGCTCAGTTCGTAGAGCAACCGTAGGTCTGCCTGCTTGAGGTCGACCTTGCTTAAGGCGGCTTGAGCCTCTTTGGCGGGGAGGCGGTAGAGTAGGCTTTTCGCCTGAGCGCGTTCCCAAGGCTCCTGCGAGGAAAGTCGACGGACCCATTCGTTCGCGTTGGCATGGATTAGGTTGGGCTTGCTCACGAGTGCGCGGCCTTGCGCCGTGACGCGCCAGATGCGGCCGTGCGAGCGGTCCCGACGGGGGTCGCGGTAACTAGCTTGGTAATGGCCGATGACGGGGTTGAGCCAGTCAGCGACGAAGATGGTACCATCGGGACCGAGGCGCGCTTCCACGGGGCGGAATTCTTTGCCACCGGACATTAAGTCGCCGAGGTCGGTGGTCGCGAACGAAGACCCTTGATCGCGGAGGCGATAGAGTTGGACCTGGCTGGTGAAGTAGGTGCTTTTCATTAACACGCCGGACAAGTCGGCCGGCAGGTGGCTGCCACCGAGGAATTCCGGCTCCATGCTTTTGCCCCGCGAAACGGCTAGGGCTGTCGGCATTGGCAGGGCATGCAAGGTAGGAATCAGCCCCGGCGTCGTGTGCCAGATAGTCATATCCGCGCCGCTTCCATGGAACGTCTGGCCATACTCGTCCCAGGTCGTGCCCCAGCAATTAAGCCCCCCGGCACTCTCATTGAGGAATGAATTCAGTTGGAGCGTGCGTGGGTTAAAGCGCCAGACGCCGCTGCGGTTGAGTTCGGCGAGCCCATGTGGGGTTTCGACGTAGGACCAGATGTGGTAGCCCTGCGTAAACCACAAAGAACCATCGGGACCCCAGCGTAGCGAATTGGCATTTTGGTGGGTGTCGCCGGTGCCGAAGCCGCTTAATAAGACGGCGCGACTGTCGGCGCGATCATCGTGATTA
>CAITUF010000123.1 GCA_903895475.1 uncultured Opitutia bacterium
ACCAGGCTGGGTCCGTAACTTTTCGAGTTCCGGCACGGGAAGAGCCAAGGGGTCGCCCTTGTTCCAGCCGGCGGCCCAGACTAGCGAGGCTGGGTGACCATTGAAGGAGCCCTTCGTGACAACTTGGAGTGGGCTGCTACCGCGCCAGTCGCCTTGGTTGTCATTCACGAGCAAGTGTCCCTTCGCATCGAAGCCAATGCCATCAGGCGAACGGAAACCCGTCGCATAGAGTTCGGTCGAGCCACGACCATTATCGCCGATGCGCAAGATGCAGCCACGATAAGGCACGCGACCGTACATGCGGCCCGCGGAGCCAGTTTTACCTGCGGCGAGGTTTTCGCGCGTGGCCTTGCCGATCTCGGACCAGGTGCCACGAATCTCTTTGAAGATACCAGCACCCGAGGACGCGAGGTTGAGCCCTATGTAGAGCGCTCCGTCAGGGCCGCGGGCCGGGCCGAAGGCGAACTCGTGGTAATTACCGGTCATCCCAAAGCTATCGCAAACGGTTTGGTAGCGGTCGGCCTTACCGTCGCCATCGGTATCGACGAGACGCGTCAGTTCTGGGCGCTGCATCACGAGCACTGAGCCTTTGCCGTCGGGTAGGAGGCCGAGCGGTTCGTGGAGCCCTTCGGCGAACTGCTTCCAGGTGCCGTCGGTTTGGCGAATGAAGACCTCGCCGCGGTGGAAGGCGACCGCTAGGCGGCCGTCATCAAGGAAGGCGAGGCCGCCGACCTGATCATCGATGCCAGCCGGAACTTCGACCTTGGTGATGGCAAAAGCGGTATCCCAGCCATCGGCAGCCGCGGCGGGTTTAGCGACTGTGGTCGGCTTAGGGGCGGCGAGAATGGCCGCGAGGAAGAGCAGAGGGGTGATCACAGCAGGCGGAGGGTAAGGGTGAATGACTTGGCTTCGGCTGGGGTGAGCGTCAGCGTGTTGTTGAGGACGGTGCCGCTCGAGCAAGTGGTCGCTGGGTCGAGGGTGAAGGTGACCGGCTTGGTCGTGGTGACTTCAAAACGGCGGACGAGGGTTTTGCCTTCGGTGACAATCTTTTCGCGGAACTGCGCGCCATCGCGCTCGTATTCAAAGGTTGGGAGTCCAGCTGCATCGACCGAGTAGCCAAGGAACTTCACCCGCTTCTGGAGTGATTCATCGGCGGGCAGTTGCCAAAGCGTCGTGCCGAGCGGCGTGGCCGTGGCCTTGCCGTTGCTCTTGTAGTAGGCCCAGCAATCGAGGAAGTCGCCCCGCCAGACCGTACGGAGGCGGCAGTCACCGGCGTCAAAGGTGTAGTTGAGGTCACCGGGCAGCGCGACCGCAATGGCCGCTGGGCCAACGTTCGGTAGGAACATGCGTTGAATCTCCGGCCGGCGGGCGGGGCGAGCGAGCGGGTCCTTGGTGACCGCGGGCTTTTCCTTCAGGCCCTTGGAGGCAGTGAGCATGTACTCGTGCACCGCGAGCAAGTTGGCTTCGCCCAAGTGTGCCATGGACGGCATCTCGATGACCCCATTGCGCTTCTTTAGCGGCTTGATCGCCCATGCGACGAACTCCTTGGGCTTCTTGTCGTAGAGCTTAGTGATCTCGATGAGCGAGGGCCCCACGACCATTTGGTCAGGCAGGTGGCAGGCCGCGCAGTTCTGTTCATAGAGCAGCTTACCATCCTGGGCGGAGGCAAGCACCGCGCTAAGCGCGAGGAGTGGGGTAAGGAACCAGCGGGGCATAGGAGGACGAGGGCAAGGGGGTAAAGCGGGGAAAGGGGGTAGGGGGTAGGGGATAGGGCCTAGGCCGAGAGGAGGCAAACAAGATAGGGGATGAGGGATGGCGGTTAGGGGATAGGTTGGCTGGAGTATGGTTGGCTTGGGGTAGGGGCAAGGCTTCGCCTTGCACTCGTGCATAGGAGGGCGCGGTAAACCACGCCCCACCCTGTAAGCGGCAGCTAGGTTGGCACGCAGTGCCAACCCTACCCAAGGTGTGGAGAAGAGCGGCGCAGCCGCAACAAACCACATCCCTTAATCGCTAACCGC
>CAITUF010000124.1 GCA_903895475.1 uncultured Opitutia bacterium
GTCGGTGTAGACGAGCAGGTCCGGCGGCTGCGAGACCACGATCTTGCCATCGATGGCGGCGACCCCCAGCGGCGAGGCCAGGGCCGTCTCCTGCGTGAAGACCGTCACCTTGTCGGCCTTGCCCGCGCCGGTGGTATCCTCGAGGACCACGATCCGGTCGCCTTCCTTGCGACGTCCGCCCTTGCCGCGGTAATTCACGCCCTCGGCGACGAAGAGGCGACCCTTCTCGTCGAAGTCGATGTTGGTGGGGTTGAACAGCTGCGGCGAAGTCGCCCAGACCGTGACCTCGAAACCTTCGGGCACCGTGAAGAGCTCCGGCGGGACGAGCATGGGGCCGTCCTCGACGGCGACCGCCTTCTGTTCGTCCGGCTTCGCGCCGAAGACGAGGAAGCGCACGGCCGCGGGGCTGCGCTTGCCGCCGCGCTCCATGCCGCCGTCATCGAGGGCGACCTGCGTGCGGAAACCGACGACCCCGGCGGGGAGGTCGTAGGCGATGACGGACGTCGCGTGGGTGCCGATGCCGTTCGTGTAGACCTTCTTGGCGACGGTGAGCGGACCCTTGGAGTTGTTCTTGCCGACGAGCACGGCGCCGTGGCTGGCGGTGGCGGACTTCCACTTCAGCTCGGTCAGATTGCGGGTGGAGCCATCGGCCATGAGCAGGGTCGGCTCGATCCAGTCGGCCCAGTCGCAGTTGGTGTCGCCGAGGTCGGAGACCATCAGGTAGAGTTCCTTGGCGCCCTTGAGGTCGGCGGTGAGCTCGGTGAGGCGCTGCTTGTCGCCGGTGGTGATGTCCTTGGACTGGGCGAGGGGCTTCACGGCTTCGGCCTTGGCGGCGCTGGGCGCGGGGGTGGCCGGCTTGGCTTCCGACTTCTCCGCCGGCTTCGCGGCCGGCTTGGTGGCCGCACCGAAGCCCTTCTCGCGGTCGACCTGGATCGCCGCGGCGGGGATCTTCGCGAATTCCCCGGACTGGGGGACGGTCAGGCGCGCAGGGGCCTTGCCCTTGGCGTCGAGGTTGGCGTTGAGTTCGTCTTCGCTGACCGCGGCGGACTTCACGCCTTCGGCCGGGACCTCGACCTTGGCGGCCCAGACGATCGCGTTCAGGGCGAGCTTGCGGAAGCCATCGATGGCCCAGTTGCGATGGTTATGACCCCCGGAGAAACCGACCCCGCGGCCGCCATCGGTGCGTTCGATACCCCACATCAACGTCTGGACCTTACCGAGGCCATCGACGCCGTGCTCGTTCCAAAGATTGATATACTTCTTCACGTTCTCCCGCGTCGGCACGGCCGTGACGAGGTCGAGCACCTTGCTGCGGTCAGCTGGGAAACGCATATTGTAATAGAACTCGTCGTAGGCCTGCACGAGGCCGTTCACGCCGCGCGATACCGAATGATTCGGCAAAGCCTTGAGGTCAGCGACCCAATGCGGGTTCACGGACCAGCCCGTCTCAAAGGCGCCGCCAATCCAGGGACGGTAGTACTTTTCGCCATCCTTGGCATCGGGGTGGACGGCATAATGCATGAACACGATACCCGTACCCTTCTTGGCCAGCTCATCGACCTTGGCCCAACCTTTGCCCACGACGCTCGTGCCGTCCGCGTAGATGACGAGGCACTTGATGCCGTCCAGGATCGTTTCATCCTTAGGCCAGCCGCTGACGACCACGGCCTTGAGGCCTAAGCCGCTCTGCTCATTAATGGCCTTAGCCAAGAGTTCGGAGCCCGCCTTGAACTCATGTTCGCCAGGGCCATGCGACCGGCCACCCGCCAAGAAGACGATATCGGCGGCCGCATGGGCGCCGAGCGATGCGAGGAGACAAGCGGCCACGACAGCGAGGCGAGTCCAGGGACGGAGGGTATTAGTCATAAGAATGATGGGGCGAGCCGGGGGTAAACGGCACCCCTCACAGACAGCGGATAACCGCAAAGGTTGGAAGGAAAAACCCTGCAGGGGCCAAACGAGCCTCCCGCGAGCCCGCCCAAGCCCATTTTACCCCAATTTGACATTGGAGGAACAATCGTAGGGTGTTATTGTTAGACCCTGTATGAAAGCCCCTGCCCTCCTACTCCTAGCAGGCCTCGCCCTGACTGGGCGTTTGGCTGGGGCTGACCCTGTCCCAACGGCCGCCCAGCTCGAGTTCTTCGAAAAGGAGGTCCGCCCGGTCTTAATCGAAAACTGCTACGAGTGCCATGGCCCTAAGAAACAGAAGTCCGGCCTCCGCCTCGACTCCCGGGCTTTCATTCTCAAAGGCGGGGAAGTCGGTCCCGTCGTTGTCCCTGGCCAACCCGAGCAGAGCCGCCTCATTCTCGCGATTAACCACACCAAGCTAAAGGACGTCGAAGCGATGCCGAGCGAGGAGAAGAAACTCGCGCCCAAGGAAATCGCCGCGCTCACTGAATGGGTCCGACAAGGGCTACCTTGGCCGACGACTGGACAGCCAGAAATCTCCGACCCACGTAAGCACTGGGCCTTCCAGCCCATCGCTGCGCCCACGCTCCCCAAAGTCGCTAAGACCGAGCGCGTCCGTAATGACGTCGATCGCTTCGTCCTTTCTAAACTAGAAGCGAACGGCCTGACCTATTCGCCGGAAGCCCCGAAGGAAGCGCTGATTCGTCGCGCTTACTTTGCGTTACACGGCTTGCCGCCCTCCGCCGCCGAGGTCGAACGCTTCGTCGCAGATCGCGACCCGCAAGCATACGATAAACTCGTTGACCGCCTCATCGCCGCACCGGCCTTCGGCGAACGCTGGGGCCGTCACTGGCTCGACGTAGCGCGTTACGCCGACACCAAAGGCTACGTCTTCGAAGAGGAACGTCGGTATGCCTATGCCTATACCTACCGCGACTGGGTGGTCGGTGCGTTCAATCAGGACATGCCGTATGACCGGTTCCTCAAGCTGCAGCTCGCGGCGGACGCGCTGGTGACTGGCGAAGACACCCGTGACTTGGCGGCCTTGGGCTTCCTGACCCTCGGCCGACGCTTCCTTAATAACCAACAGGATATCATCGACGACCGCATCGACGTCGTCATGCGCGGTACGCAAGGCCTCACCATGGCCTGTGCACGGTGCCACGACCATAAATCCGACCCCCTGCCTGCGACGGATTACTATGCTCTCTACGCCATCTTTAATTCGAGTGAAGAGCCCAAAGATAAGCCGTTACTGAAGCCCTTCACGCCGACGAAGGACTCGGAGGAATTTGAAAAAGAACTCGCCGCCAAAGAAGCCAAGGTTGTGGATTTCCGGACCAGCCGACGCGAAGGCTCCTTCTCATCCGTCAAGACAACCGCTTACCTCGGCTTACTCCGCCGCTCGCTCGCCGACGCTAAGTTTGATGACGCCCAGGAAGCGAAACGCCTCGCCCTCTACCCCGCGATTCTCTCGGGCTGGAAGAAAACACTGAAGCCTCGCCTCGTTACGACCGACCCGCAGTTCGGGCTCTGGGCACGTCTCATCGGCACCCCTGATGATGCCTTCAAGGCGAAGCTGGCCGCGGAGCTGCTCGCGAAGTCCGCCACGCCGATTGACGCGACGCTTCAAGCAGCTTTAACCAAAAAGATGCCGACGAAGTTTGACGAACTCGTCGCTGTCTACGGCGAGCTCTTGGCGACTTCCCGCGGCAACCCCACCGTGGAGCACAAACCGTGGCGTGCACTTATCGAAGCCGCGAACGGACCCACCACCCCGACTGCCGATAGCCTCGTGGGCTCGTACGTCGTTGCCGACGCGCAAAAGCATCGTAGCCTCATCCGCGAAGTCGAAGCCTACAAAGCCAGCCCCAAGAGCCCCCCGCGGGCCATGGCCATGGTCGACAAAGCCCAACCCGTGAACGGCAACGTTTTCCTACGCGGCAATCCGGGCCGCCCGGGCAAGAACGTCACGCGACACTACCTCGAAATCCTTGCCCCCGATGGTAAGCCCGTGGACTTCAAGCGGGGCAGCGGGCGCCTCGAGCTCGCCGAAGCCATCGCCAATGCCAACAATCCACTGACGGCTCGTGTGATGGTGAACCGCGTGTGGGATCAGATTTTTGGCCAACCCTTGGTCGAGACCCCCAGCGACTTCGGCGTCCGCACGGCGGCGCCCACTAACCCTGCGCTCCTCGATGGATTGGCCACGCGCTTCATCGCCGACCAATGGTCGACTAAGAAACTTATTCGAACCCTCGTGACCTCGGCGGCTTTCCGTCAAGCGTCGGAAACCCATAAGGCTGGCCTGGCCAAGGACCCCGAGAACCGCCTGCTCTGGCGCATGCATCGTCGCCGGGCGGATTTCGAAACCATGCGTGATAGCATCCTGGCCATCTCTGGCCAGCTCGAGCCTAAGCTCGGTGGCCAGCCCTTTGACCTCGTTACCAATTTCAGCACGCCTCGGCGGACCATCTACGCCATGATCGACCGGCAGAACCTCCCGGCCGTCTTCCGCACGTTCGACTTTGCGAACCCTGACTACCACGTCGCCCGACGTAATGAAACCACGACGCCCCAGCAAGCGCTCTGGATGATGAACCACCCCTTCACGCGTCAGCAGGCGGACAAACTCGCGGAGAAAATCGCCCCAGCGACCACCGATGAAGAGAAAGTACGCCAACTCTACCGTGCCATCCTCGCCCGCGACCCGAAGTCTGCGGAGATTAAGCAAGCCTTGACCTACGTCACCGAAGTCCGCCAAGCCCCTGCCCCCGCCAACTGGTTGAGTGGCATCGGCGGCTACGACCCCCAAACCAAGAAAGTCACCTTCACGGAGATGAAAGTATTCAAGAAGGATGCCTTGAACCCGTCGGACAAGTATCCGGATGCGACCAGCGGGAATGGTCATGCTTCGTTGACCGCGAAAGGCGGCCATCCTGGTAACGATGCGCAGCACGCCGTCATCCGGCGCTGGTCCGCGGGCGGCGGTGGTGAATTCCGGATTGATGGCGACCTCAAGGTGGCCACCCCGCAAAGCCAGGGCGTCCGCGCCCGCATTGTCTCCGCCCAACGCGGCCTCCTCGGTGAATGGACCTGCCTCGGCGGGGCCTCCGTGCCCGTCGTCCTCGAGAAAGCTGTTATCGCTCCGGGCGATACCGTGGACTTCATCCTCGACGACCTGAACGGCGCAAACAGCGACAGCTTCAGTTGGGCCCCCGTACTCAAGGATGCGCGCACTGGTGAGATTATTGATGCGGCCTCCGCGGGCTTTAACCGCAAGAGTTCGCCGCAGTCCCCTTGGTCTTCGCTCGCGCAGATTCTCTTCGCCAGCAACGAATTCAACTTTGCCGAATAAGCATGCACCACGACCCCACTTTCATCCATAGCCGCCGGGAGTTCCTGCGGAAGTGCGGCA
>CAITUF010000125.1 GCA_903895475.1 uncultured Opitutia bacterium
GAACTGCACGATCGCTACGTCAGCGTGCTCGAGGCCGACGGCAAAGCGACGGAACTTCTCGCGCAGGCCGAAGCCGGCAACGCGCAGGCCCAATACATCCCCTAACCCCTAACCGCTATCCCCCATCCCCTAACTCTCAATACCTTGCCTCCCCCTCCTTTCCGCCCCTTAACCAAGGCGATGCCGGAACAGACCAAAGTCATGGGGAAAGATTGGGCGGAGGCTCGCCGCGAGGGGAGCGTCGACCGGTTACGCCTGACCCTACAGACCGCCCTCGCGAACCAGACGGCCCTAACCTTCGAACTCGGCTGCGGCCATGGGCATTGGTTGGCCGCCTATGGTGCAGCGCATCCTGCGGAATTCTGCGTCGGCATCGACCTTGTCACTCATCGCGTCGAACGCTCACAGCGCAAGCAGGCACTGGGCAAGCTCGCTAACGTCGTCTTCCTCAAGGCCGAAGCGACCGAGTTCCTCGACGCTTTACTGCCCACGCAGCAACTCACGAAGGTGTTCATCCTCTATCCAGATCCTTGGCCCAAGAAGCGGCACCAAAAAAACCGGTTCATCAATGCGGCGAACCTCGATCGCCTCGCTGACCATGCCGTCGCTGGAGCCACGTTACATTTTCGCACCGACTCGGAAGCCTATCATGATTGGACACGCGAGCACCTCGCGGCGCATCCTCGGTGGCAACTCATGGAGGGAACACCTTGGCCCTTTGAGCAGAAGACCTTCTTCGAGGATATGATGAAAGCGAAGCGAGATCTACTCGCGGTTCGCTTACCTTAATTAGGTTAATCTTTGCCCCATCAGGGGATTGTTAAAATCTGGCACGGGTCCCGCTTTCCCTTGCCTACCTAATAATCATATCTAGTCATTTAACCGTGAAGTCCTTCCGCCACACCCGCATCACTTTTACGATTGGACCGGCCACTGAGTCCGAGGCTAATTTAGAGGCGATTATCAAGGCTGGGGCCGATGTGGTCCGCCTAAATATGGCCCATGCTGACCACGCCTGGGTCCGGGCCACCGTCGCCCGGGTGCGTAAAGTCAGCCAAAAGGTCGGTAAGGAATTGGCCGTCATGATGGACATCAAAGGGCCCGAAATCCGTACGGGCGCCCGCACTGAGCCAACCCAATTGGCGACCGGTCAGCTGGTGGACGTCTCCGGCTCCACCGAGACGAAGGCCGAAGGAGACATCCTCGTCATCCCGACCAACTACCCGAAGATGATCTCAGCGGTCCCCGTCGGTGGCGTTGTCCTCGTTGACAATGGCCTCATCCAACTGCGCGTGCTGGAACAGAAGTCCGACCGTCTGCGTTGTAAAGTCGAACAGCCCGGCCCGCTGGGTAGCCGCCGCCACATCAATCTCCCGGGCGTCAAAGTCGACCTCCCTGCCCTGACCGATAAGGACCGGGCGGACGTCGCCGTCGGCTGTGAAGTCGGGGTCGATTTCTACGCCCTATCTTTCGTCCGTGAGGCCGCCGACGTCGACGCGCTGCGCGCCCTGCTCCTCGAGCATCACTCGAAGGCGCACATCATTGCCAAGATTGAAGACCAGTCGGCCATCGAACACCTCGGTGATATTCTCCGCGCCACGGATGCCCTCATGGTAGCGCGCGGCGACCTCGGCATCGAAATCCCTTACGAGACCCTGCCGCTGATCCAGCGCAAGGCTGTCGCCATGGCCATCGCCGCCCGCAAGCCAGTCATCGTCGCGACGCACATGCTGGAGTCGATGATCCATAACCCCGTGCCGACCCGGGCCGAGGTGACCGACATCTCCAACGCCGTCTTGGAGCTGGCCGACTCGGTCATGCTTTCGGGCGAAACGACTACGGGTAAGCACCCCATCCGCTGCGTCGAAGTGATGTCCCGCATTGCCTCGACGACGGAACGCGAACTTCCCGTCGTGCTCTCACTGGAACAGCCCAACGAGACTCCCAAGATCAAGCTACTTCGCGCCGCCGCCAGCCTAGCCCAAGACCTTGGCAACGCTGGCATCATCGCTTTCACCCGCAACGGCGACGTGCCGCGCACGCTCTCCTCGCTCCGCGCCATCGGCTGCCCGATCTACGCCTTCATGGAGGAGGCGCACGTCCACCGGAAGATGAGCCTGCTCTGGGGCGTCGAATCGTTTCAGATGAAGTTCGAGCCCAAGGCCGAGGACAACATCACCCTCGCGCTCGCGCGACTGCGCGACGAAGGCCACGCCGAGCCCGGCCAGACGCTCGTCATCGTGACGAACGTCATCCTCGGCCCGACCGTCATCGACTCCGTCCAGCTCCGCGCCGTCCCGGCGCCGGAAGCGAAGAAGGGTTGAGCGGGCGGGGCCGCCGCGGACACCCCGGATCGAAGCGACATGCGACCGCACGCCTTGCTCCTGACGATGCTGCTCGGACTGACGGGCTGCCTCACCCCGACCGGTGATCTCGCGGCCTTGCGGCGCGCCTTCGAGGCCAGCCGTCCCGGGGACACGCTGATTATCCCACCGGGCGACTACGCGTGGGACGGAGCCAGCCCCATCCCCCTGAAGTCGAACCTCACGGTCATCGCCGACGGCGCCACCTTCCGACTGCCGATGGTCATGGGGGACCGGGCCCGCGCGGTACTCTTCCAAGGCCAAGACGTCCGCGACCTGACCTGGCGCGGCGGGCGCTTCGTCGGACAGGTCTTCGACCCATCACGCGAAGACAACACCTGGGAGCCCAACGTGAACACGCGCGGCCTCCTGCTCACCACGAGTCCGGGCGGGGTGACGCGTAACCTGCGCTTCGAACGCGTCGAGTCCGACGGGTTGGCCGGCGCGGCCATCACCGTCCTGGGCGCCGGGCCCAAAGGCTCGACGCGGGAAATCCTGACCTACGCGCAGGGCATCCATGTCGTCGACTGCCGCCTGGAGCGGACCGGCAAGTACATGTGGGATTATGGATACCTTTGGCAAATCGCGCTCTGGCCCGAGGAGTCCGGCCCCGCCGCCCAGGCCCAGGCCCGCAAATATTTCCGGCAAGACCTGATTCGGGAGGGCGTGCGGATGTCGGCGGGGGACGATCGCGTCTTCTTCGCCAACCAGCCCGCGCTGCCGTTGTCGCGCACCCGGGAAGGCCTCGAGGCCGACCGGGGGTACGACGCGATCTGCTTCTTCGGGGACACCCTCCCCTCCAACCTCGTCCGCGGACGCCAGTATTTCGTCGTCGAGAGCGCTCCGACCTATGTCCGGATCGCCGAGCAACCGCTGGGCGCGCCGATCCGGTTCGCCTCCTCGGCCGGACGGCAGACCAAGCTCATAACGCGTCTCTTCGACGCCTACCTCGCCCTCTACGAGCCGACGGGCAGCGGCCCAGGCAAGGGCGCACTCGACTTGGTCGGCTGCGAGGACGTGGAAGTCCGCGGCAACGCCCTCAGCGCGCTGGGGGATACGATGCATATCCAGAAAAGCCGGCGGATCGTCTTCGACGGCAACCGGATCCTCGGTTCGCGCATGGGCGCCTTCTTCCTCGCCGAGTTCTGCGAAGGCGCGCTGATCACGAACAACGTCGTCGACGGGACCAATGGCTCCCGGGTGGTCAGCATCGAGAAATCCTGCCGGGACGTCGTCCTCCGCGGTAATACCTTCCGGCACGGCGGCCGCGGCTCCTGGATCAACCAGCCTAGCGGGTTGCTCATCGAAGACAACGTGTTCGAGCGGAACACCACGAAATGCGAGGCGGATCCGCAGCGCGGGCGACGTAGCTTCCTGACCGGCGCCTACGAGCGATACCCCGAGATGTATTTCACGACCTACGAAGTCGGCGGCGCCTACGGGGATGTCATCCTGCGCAACAACCGCTTCCGGAGCGGCCCTGCGGCCAGCCATGCGATCACCTTTATGCCTGGGGGATCCCGGATCGCCATCCAGGGCAACCACTTCGAAGGTCCCGTCCGCGACATCCCGCCAATGAACGGCTGCGTGGACGTTAAGATCTCGGGCAATACCGGGCTGGCTCCCTGAACGGTCGCCTTACGCGACATGCAGAAGCGAGTGCTGGGTCGAGCGCTGGATCGAGCGCACCTGTTGCCTCTTCGGCCAAGCCGCTAACCGCTAACCCCCAACCGCCCGCGAATACCATTCGCGCCAGGTAGGGACCAGCGTCCCCGCTGGTCCGCGGCCGACCGAGGCAAAAAGACCAAAGGGTCAGGGACAGGGTCAGGGGAAGATTCAGGCAAAACAACCAAGTCGGCAGGATGCCGTTTCGAAATCCTGTACCTGTCCCTTTTGCATCTACCTTCCCCTGACCCTTTCCCTATTGTATCCACCTGTCCCTTTTGCATCCATCCCCCAACCGCTATCCGCTAACCGCCTCCACCTAGGGCAGCACGCAGTGCTATCCCGCCCTCGAGAAATAAAGGCGGGCCAACGCCTGTGTGCCGCAGTCGCCGTCACCGGCGGCTTCGACGTCGGCGTAGAGTTTCGCCGCGAGCTCAAGGCCGGGCAGCGAGAGTTTCTGCTCGCGGCAGACTTCTAGAGCGAGGCCGATATCCTTGACGAAATGCTTCACGTAAAAGCCCGGGGCGAAGTCTCCCTTAAGCACGCGTGGTGCCAAGTTGAGTAAAGCCCAGCTCGAAGCACCACCCCCAGAGAGGGCTTTGAGCACGGCGTCCAAGTCGAGGCCGTTCGCACGCGCAAAGGCCAAGGCTTCCGCCATGGCCACCATCCCAGAGGCGATGGCGATTTGGTTCGCGAGCTTACAAAGCTGGCCGGCACCAGGGCCACCCTGCAAAGAGATGGTCTTGCCCATGGCCTCAAAGAGCGGGCGGGCTTTTTCGAAATCCACGGTAGCGCCGCCCACCATGATCGTGAGCGTCGCCTCACGGGCCCCGCGGTCGCCGCCAGAGACGGGCCCATCCAAGGGCAAACAGCCCTGCGCGGTCGCCGCCGCTGCCAGCTTGCGAGCCAACGATGGGCTGGAGGTCGTCATATCGATGAGCAGACAGCCTGGACGAGCCGCGCTCAGGAAACCCTGCCAGACTTCTTCGACGTCATTTGGATAACCGACCATGGAGATGGCGGCGTCCGCCCCTTGCACCGCCGCGGCGGGCGAGTCCGCCCAATGCGCACCGAGCGCAAATAGGTCCTCGGCCTTGGCCTTGGTGCGGGTGTAGACCACGACCTCATGGCCAGCCTTCAGCAGGTTGACCACCATGCTCTTCCCCATGACCCCAGTGCCGACGAAAGCGATACGCATGGCGGCAGTGAAAGCACTAATCTGGGCGATGGCAAATAGGTAGGGGGAGAGTCGAGGACAGGGTCGAGGGCGGAGTCGATGACTGAGTCGAGGACTGGGTCGTGGGCGGAGTCGAGAGCGAGGCAAGGGATGGGTCCTTAGTCGACGAAACGCAAACAAGGCTGACCGACCTCGAGACCGCTTGCCCTTCCCTACGAAATCACCGAGCCTCCGGATATGGCCTCGGCTCCTCTTTCCGTCAGCGAACTTTCCGATGTCCTCAAGGGGCACGTGAACGGTCTCGGCACGATTGAGGTTCAAGGCGAGATCTCGGGCTACAAGACCTACCCTTCCGGCCACCATTACTTCTCCCTCAAAGACGCCGAGGCCAAGGTCGACTGCGTGCTCTACAGTTTCCAGGCCCGCTGGATAAAGGTACCGCTCCGCGATGGCCTGAGCATAGTGATGAAGGCTAAGGTCGATTTCTACGGGAAGAGCGGGAAGCTTTCTCTCATTGTTGACTCGCTCAAGCCCGCGGGTGAAGGCGACCTGTTCAAAAAGTTCACTGAGCTCCTCGCGAAGCTAAAAGCCGAAGGGCTCTTTGAGGATGCGCTCAAGCGTCCGTTGCCCGAATTCCCGAAGACCGTGGCGTTCGTGACGTCCGAGATTGGCTCAGTCTGGCATGACTTCACCGAAATCTTGAAGACCCGCGGGTGGCGTGGAACGGTCTGGCTCGTACCCGCCCGTGTCCAAGGCGACACCTGTCCCGGCTCAGTGATCAACGGACTCAAGCAGGCCAACGCCATCCCCGGCATCGACCTCATCGTCGTCGGACGAGGGGGCGGCTCGATGGAAGACCTTTGGGGCTTCAACGACGAAGCCCTCGTCCGGGCCGTCCGGGCCAGCGCGACTCCGGTGATCTCCGCGGTCGGTCACCAAACCGACTTCACGCTGTGCGACTATGCCTCGGACCGTCGGGCCGAAACCCCGACCGCTGCCGCCGAACTCATCGCTTCGGGTCAGACCAAACTGCGGGAGCGACTTCGTCTCTTGGAATCAGAACTCCAGCGCCATTCGCCCAAGGCCAAACTCCAGTCGTGGTATCGCGACCTCGACCTACTCTACGCCAAGCTCGAAAGCACCGCCGAGGAATACCTTGCCGACCGCCGGCACCGGCTATCCGAACTCGGTAGCGACCTGCATCGACTTTCGCCCAAGGCCCGGCTCGGTGTCTCCCGCGAAAAGCTAAATCAACTCGGCAAACGACTGCAGTCCGCTGGCTTCGAATCCGTCCTCGCCCGCGGTTACAGTATCGTCCGCGCTGCCGACGGCACCGTGATCAGCGCCAGCAAGGGCGTGACCACGGGACGTAAGCTCCGGCTGAAGTTCGCCGACGGCGAAGCCGACGCGACGGGCGGTTAGTACGCCTTCGCCATCACCACGCGGCGGGCGCTGGGCTCGCCAGTGACGATGCACTTACCAGGCTCGTCCTTCGCATCGAGCGGGATGCAGCGGATGGTGACCTTGAGCTCTTCCTTGAGGCGCTTCTCGACTTCCTTCGTGCCATTCCAGTGGCAAAGGGCAAAGCCACCATGGATTTCTGGGTGCTCGGGATTCTTGGCGGTGAAGTAAGCTTTGAGGTCTTCCCAGGTATCAATCTCGCGGGTGTTGGCGGCCCGGAAGGCCTTCGCCCGGGCGAGGAGGTTGTCCTGAATGGCCTGCAGGCGATCAATGACGGTCGCGACGAAATCCGCGCGGGGGACGCCAGCCTTCTCACCAGTGTCGCGACGGGCGACGAAGACGGCGTTACTCGCGAGGTCGCGCGGGCCGACTTCGACACGGAGGGGTACACCCTTCTTGACCCAGCCCCAAGCCTTGTCACCGCCGCGGATGTCGCGGTTATCGACGGTGACCACGAGCTTGCGGTCGTGGAAGCGCTGGGCGGTGAGTTCCTTCTGGAGCGACTGGCAATACTCGAGGATCTGCGCCTTGGTGGCGTCGTCCTTGTAAATAGGCATGATGACCACGTGCTGCGGCGCGAGGCGCGGCGGAGCCACAAAGCCGTCGTCATCCGCATGCGTCATAATCATGCCGCCGATGAGGCGGGTCGAGACGCCCCACGACGTGGTGTGGGCATACTGCTGCGTGGCGTTCTCGTCCTGGAAACGGATATTGCACGACTTAGCAAAGTTCTGGCCGAGGTAGTGCGAGGTGCCGGCCTGGAGGGCCTTGCGGTCCTGCATCATCGATTCGATGCAAAGGGTATCGACGGCGCCTGGAAAGCGTTCGCCTTCGGTCTTGCGGCCTTTGATGACGGGCATCGCCATGTAGTTTTCCGCGAAGTCGGCATAGACCTCGAGCATCTTGTTCGTCTCTTCCACGGCTTCGGCTTCCGTCGCATGGACGGTGTGGCCTTCCTGCCAAAGGAATTCGGCGGTGCGAAGGAAGAGGCGCGTGCGCATTTCCCAGCGGACGACGTTAGCCCACTGGTTGATGAGAATCGGGAGGTCACGATACGACTGCACCCACTTAGAGTAAGTTTCGCCAATGATGGTCTCAGAGGTCGGTCGGACAATGAGCGGCTCCTCGAGCTCGCCCGCAGGGACGAGTTTGCCGTCGGGGCCGGCTTCGAGGCGTGAGTGGGTGACGACGGCACATTCCTTGGCGAAGCCATCGACGTGCGCGGCTTCCTTCTGGATGTAGCTAACCGGAATAAAGAGCGGGAAGTAGGCGTTCACGTGGCCGGTCTCCTTGAACATCGCGTCGAGGTCGCGCTGGATGTTCTCCCAGAGTGCGTAGCCCCAAGGCTTGATGACCATGCAGCCGCGGACGGCGCTATTCTCGGCCAGGTCGGCGTGCTTGATGACCTGGAGGTACCACTCCGGGTAGTCTTCGGCGCGGGTCGGCGTGATGGCGGTCTTGGGCTTGGCGGCAGGCTGCTGGGACATGGGTTGAGTAAAGAGGGAAGGAACGCCGAAGGGCAAGACGGGTTCTTGTTTCGAGTTAGGGTCAGCACTGCGTGCTGACCTAGCTAGGTCGGCACGCAGTGCCGACCCTACCCAAGACAAATGCGGGTGGATTACCCCGACCTAGCTATCCTCGCTTAGCCCGCCAGAACCGCGGACGGCCGCTCATGTCCGGCAAGCCTTCGGCTTCAACATAACCATGCTGAGCCGACAGCGCGGCCAAGGCCGCATGCTGGTCGATGCCGGTTTCACACAGGACCCAGCCACCGACCCGCAAGTGGGCATGGGCGCCTTCCAAAATCTTGCGTAAGTCCGCCAAGCCATCCTCGGACGCTACGAGTGCAGAGACCGGATCGAACTGACGGACCTCGGGCTCAGCGACGGCGACTTCGGCGTCCGTCAGATAAGGCGGGTTAGAAATGATGAGGTCATACGCATCGGTGACGGCGCTGAACCAATCCGACTCCGCGAACGCCACGCGGGCGGAGAGGCCGCAGCGCTCCGCATTTTCACGAGCCAACGCCAAAGCATCGGACGAACGGTCCACGGCTTCGACGACCCACGCGGGGCGTTCCGAGGCCAAGGCCAACGCAATCGCACCCGAGCCCGTCCCGAGGTCGAGCACGCGCACGGCTTGCTCCGCCGGAAACAAGGCCAACGCGAGGTCAACGAGCTCCTCGGTTTCTGGCCGCGGGATGAGTGCACGCTTATCGGACTTCAGCACGAGGTCACGAAACTCGACCTGACCAACAATATGCTGAAGGGGTTCGCGGTTGCCGCGGCGCACGGTGAGCGCACGGAGCTTCTCCACTTCCGGGCCTGTGAGTAGCCGTTCGAATTGTAGGTAAAGGTCCAGGCGCTTCAGTCCGAGGCCGGCGGCGAATAAATGCTCCGCCTCGGTGCGCGGGGACTCCAAGCCTTTGCGGGAAAGGAACTCCGCGGCCTTCTTCAGCGTCTCGAGTAGGTTCTGCACAGGCTTAGCGGGCGGCGGCGCGGGTCAGGCGATCGTTATAGGCCACGCCGATACCGACGGCCTCGGCGAGTTCGGCTTGGATGACATCAAAACCACGCGCGTCGAGTTGACGGAGAAGATCAAATAGATGGCGGGCGCCTTCTTCGGCCGAGCCACTTTCTGAAAGGTAAAAATCTTCTGGTCCCAGCGGTAGGTCGGAGCGACGGGCTAAGAGCAAGCGCGCGACCTTGCCGGTCGCCGCCGCAGGCGTCGTCCCACGGGCAAATAACTCGACGCGGGTCGCGGGGCTGTAATGACGTTCCAACATACCTGGGGCATCTTGAGCGACCTGCTGACTGGCCGCGCGCGTGACGACTTCGATGGGGCCCAGCTTGGCCTGCAAGGCTTCCAGCGTGACGGGGCCTGGACGCAACAAACGGGCCCGGCCGGGCACAGAAAGGTCGAGGATGGTCGATTCAACGCCGTGGGTGCAGGCGCCGCCATCGACAATCCACGGACAACGCTCACCGAGTGAATCGCTGACGTGCATAGCCTTAGTAGGACTCACATAGCCAAAAGGATTCGCGCTCGGGGCGGCGAGCGGACGGCCGCTCAGGCGAAGCACTTCGCGGAAAATCGAGTGAGCGGGGATGCGCACCGCCACGGTCGGCTTGCTCGCGGTCACGAGGTCAGGCACGCAAGCCTTGCGGCGCAAAACCACCGTCAATGGCCCGGGCCAGAAGCTAGTGAGCAACGCCAAGCGCTCATCGGGCTCGGCCACTTCCGCCAACGCGGCTTGGTCGAGCACATGGACGATCAGCGGATCGAGTAAGGGGCGGCCCTTGATGGTGAAGACCTGTGCCAAGGCGGACGGGTTGAGTGCATCGGCGGCGAGGCCGTAGACCGTCTCCGTCGGCAGAGCCACGCAGTGTCCGGCCCGCAATAACTCCGCCGCACGCGACAGGTCCGTCGGCGACGAGGTGAGGAATTGGGCGGCGGGCGAAGGCAAGAGAACTCGGACTGTGCGGAAAGCCAGCAGGTCGGCAACCCCCGGACAACAAAAAGGCCGCCTAGGAAGGCGGCCCGGAAAAGTATCGGGTGAACCCGATTACTTCATCGTGATCATATTCCGGGCGCGCTTAACGGCCTTCGAAATATGACGCTGCTGGCGGGCGGTGAGGCCGGTCAACTTGCGGGGCAGGATCTTGCCCGTCTCGGTGACGTAGCGCGTGAGGGCCTCGGGTTCGGTGAAATCGAAATCGAGGGGGTTACGGGAACGCTTGAGCTTACCTTCGGTAGTCATGGGAGGGTTTTTGGTAAGGGATGCGGGGCTTTGGGCAAGAAGGAAAAGGTGTTTTGAGGAGGGAAGGGTAAAAACTGCCCTAAATCATGTAAAAAGCCCTTTTTAGCCCAGACCTAGGCCTGACGGGTCAGGCAGATAAGGAACTCCTTGTTCCCCTCCCCTCCCTCGATGGGCGAAGGAATGACCCCGAGGACTTCGGCGCCCGGCAGCTCTCGGCTAGCGGCGGTCAACGTTTCGACCACGCGGGCATGGATGAGTGGATCCTTAATGATGCCGCGTCCCTTGTCGGCCTCGGCCCGGGTCGCCTCGAACTGCGGCTTGATGAGGGCCACGAGATGGCCACCCGGTGCCACGCGCGCCCAGGCGACTGGTAAGACCAAGCCGAGCGAGATAAAGGAGAGGTCCATGACCACGATGCCATAGTGCGCGTGCGGCAATTTCGCGGTCGGTAGGTCGCGGGCGTTGAACTTCTCGAAATTCGTCACACGCGGATCGGTGCGCAATTTTTGGTGCAGCTGCGCGGTACCGACGTCCACGCAGGTCATGCTCACGACGCCACGTTGCAGGAGGCAATCGGTAAACCCGCCGGTGGAAGCGCCGACATCGAGGCCGTGGAGGCCAGTGACCTCGACTTGAAAGTGCGTCAACGCTGCATCGACCTTCTCTCCTCCGCGCGAAACGAAACGCGGCGGTTGATCGACGGTCAGCAGCGCGTCCTCCGGAAAGGACTGTGAGGCCTTTTGGACAACACTGTCTGGGCCGGAGCGTACCTTACCCGCCAAGATGAGGGCTTGCGCCATGGAACGTGAAGGCGCGAGGTTAAGCTTCAGTAGAAGCTCATCGGCGCGGATTCGACCAGGCTTGGCGGCCATGGAATCAGTCGAGGAAGCCCGTTAACGGGGACGTCGGCTGGGCCGCAATGGAGCCAACACCGAGGCCAGACTCGCGGGCGAGGCGCCCGGCTTGCACAGCTAAGGCGAAGGCCTGGGCCATCGCGACGGGGTCACCAGCGGAAGCGATGCCAGTGTTCACCAAGACCGCATCGGCGCCGAGCTCCATCGCTTCAGCGGCATGCGAGGGGGCGCCGAGGCCAGCATCAATGATCACGGGAACACGGGCCTGCTCGATGATGATGCGTAAGAAATCACGGGACAGCAGGCCACGATTCGTGCCGATGGGTGCACCGAGTGGCATGACCGCCGCGGCGCCGACCTCTTCGAGTCGCTTAGCGAGCACTGGGTCGGCGTGGATGTAGGGCAGGACGATGAATCCCTTCTTCACCAACTCACGACAGGCCTCTAATGTCTCGACCGGATCGGGCATTAAATACTTGGGGTCGGGGTGGATCTCCAACTTCAGCCAGGAAGTACCGAGCGCCTCGCGGGCCAGTTCAGCGGCGAAGATCGCCTCCTTAGCCGTGCGCACCCCAGAGGTGTTCGGCAGAATGAGATGCTTCTTGGAATCGAGAGCGGAAAGAATGCCGTCGTCCTGGGCACCGAAACGGACGCGTTTCACAGCTACCGTGACCACTTCGGCCCCGGAGGCATCGAGGACGGCACGCAAGGCGGCGGCGGACGCATACTTACCCGTGCCCGTGAAGAGGCGGGAAGTGAACGTGCGATCGGCGATGCGGAGGAGGGATGACATCCGACTTCTGACAATCCTAGCCGTGGCCGAATTGTCCAGCCCTTGCGCGTAAAACCTAGGCGGAAACCGCGGCGACTAAGGCCCGCGCGGCCGCCGTCGGGTCGATCGCCAAGGCGATGGCGCCACTGACCGCGATGCCATGGGCTCCTTGCACGCGCAGCGCAGGGAAATCTGCTGCGGTGACTCCACCGATAGCAAAACACGGTAAAGGGGAGGCCCCGGCGATGAGCTCGGCCAAGGAATCCGCGGTGTGGACCGGCGCATGCTTCGCCTTGCTGGCGGTCGCGCGTACGGGCCCGACTCCGGCGTAATCGACCTGCGCGCCACGTAACCGCTCGAGGTGTGCTGGAAAATTTAAGGTCACCCCGACCACTGCATAAGCACCCAGCAGCTGACGGGCTTCCGCCGGCGAAGGATCGTCTGGCCCAAGGTGAACGCCATCAGCTTCAGCGGCCAAGGCGATGCGGGGCGAATCGTTGACGATGAACGTTGCACCGTAATCGCGGCAGAGTTCGGCGATGCGCGCGGCTTCCTCGATGGCGGCCGCTTCCGGTAAAGTCTTCGTGCGAAATTGAATCCAGCGCACCCCGCCCTGTAAGGCCGCGAGTGCTTGGTCGCGATGGCCGAGCGGAGCCGCGTCGAGCGTGAGGAACTGCAGGCGAGGCAGGCCAGCCATCAGTGCTTACGCTTCAGCTTACGCGCGTCCTTCCCAGACCAAGCGCGTTCGAGTTCAAGGAAAGCTTGGACGGGCTTAGCGCTTTCCCAGACGGACCCAA
>CAITUF010000126.1 GCA_903895475.1 uncultured Opitutia bacterium
CGACGGCCTCATATGAGACCAGCCGAGCAGGACGTCGGCCGAGGATGATCGAGGAGACGACGCCCAGACTCGCACCCAACTCTAGTACCGTCGCTCCGGCGGGTAGGAAGGAGCGGATGAAGCGGGCCTCCTTGGCTTCATAGGAACAGGCATCGAGTTGGCCCATGATCACCTTCGAGGGCACGAGCCGCAGGGGGACCTCAACCCCGAATAGACGGGGGTTGCCTCGGTAGCCACAAGCGCGAGCCAAAGCTAGGACACGCCAGCGGATGGAAGACCAGATACGCATCGGGGATGAAGGATTGATAAAGATGCGTTCTGCTTTATCCAATCAATTCAGCCGCCATGCCCCCCATCTACGTGATCAACCTCGACCGTGACGTCGAACGGATGGCGTCGCTGGCTGGCAGCCTACGCGGCCTGAACCTCACCTATGTCCGTGTCTCAGCGGTGCTCGGCAAAGAGGTGCCGGACTGGGAGAAACTCGTGGATGTGGAACTATATGGGGCGCGTAACCGCCTGCCCATGCCGCGGCCGGGCGAAGTCGGCTGCTACCTCAGCCACCTCAAGGCCATGGAGGAGTTTCTCCGGACGGATGCGCCTTGGTGCGTGATCCTCGAGGACGACGTGGAGGTTCGCCCCGAATGCGTCGAAGTCCTCGCAGCCCTTGGCCAAAAGGACGATTGGGATCTGGTTAAGCTGTTCTGCTTCCACTCCGGCCTACCCGTGCGTAAGCGTGCGCTCACACCGACGCACCATCTCGTTGTGCACCTCACCCGGACGACCTCTTCAGCCGCGTATGCCGTCAACCGTCGAGCCGCAGAGACCTTGCTGAAGTCCATGCGACCCATCTCGGAACAGGTCGACCACGCCTTAGAGCGCCCATGGGAGACCGGTCTGCGCGTTCGCGGGGTGCGCCCCCTTCCCGTGGTCCTCGCACCTGTCGCCGCCGTGACGACCATCGGCTACGAGGACCGAAGTCGCCGCCTCCTCTCCTTAAGACGAGCCGTACGCCTGTTCCTATCTCGCACTGGCAAGGAAATACGCCGCTTCGCTAATGGCTTGGCCGAAGGCTTCCTGCGCTGATTGAAGCCTAGTTATTTCTGGCTTCATCCACAAACGGGGCTATCTTCCCAGCATCACCTTCAAGTACAGCAGAACCTGGCATGTCGTCCCCTATTCGAATCCCCATTTACCAGCCTGAACTCGGGGAAAAGGAGAAGGCCTACGTGAACCAGTGCCTCGACTCTACTTGGATCTCCTCCAAGGGCGAGTTCATCGAACGCTTCCAAGCGGGGTTCGCCCGCTACATCGGCGCCCAGCAGGCGCTGGCCGTCTCCAACGGCACGGTCGCCCTACACCTCGCCTTAGCGGCGCTAGGACTCGGGCCAGGCGACGAGGTCATCGTGCCTTCGCTCACCTACGTCGCCCCGGTGAACGCCATCCGCTATGTCGGTGCCACGCCGGTCTTCGCCGAGGCGGATGCGACAACCTGGCAGGTCAGCCCGACCGACGTAGCCGCGCGCATCACGCCACGGACCAAGGCGATCATCGCAGTGCACCTCTACGGACAGGCCTGCGACATGTCGGCGTTGGGCGACCTCGCCCGTAGCCGCGGACTCCTGCTCGTCGAAGATTGCGCCGAGGCTCTCGGTACGCGCATCGGCAGCCAGCACGTCGGCACCTTCGGCGATATCGCGACCTTCAGCTTCTTTGGCAACAAGACGATCACGACAGGCGAAGGTGGCATGGTCGTCGCCCGCGAGCAGACGCTCCACCGCCTGGCCCTCAAGCTCCGCGGCCAAGGATTGGCGGATGATCGCGAATACTGGCACGACGTCGTTGGTTTCAACTTCCGCATGACGAACATCTGCGCAGCCATCGGGCTTGCTCAGCTGGAACGCGCGGATGAATTCCTGGCCCGTAAACGCGTGCTGGCCGAGGCCTACGCCCGGAACCTGGCCGGCCTGCCTTTGACGATGCACGCCGAAGTCGCCGGCACGACGCACTCCTTCTGGATGTGCTCATTGCTCACGAGCGATCCGGCCCAACGCGACCCGCTGCGCCGGACGATGCGCGAGGCCGGCATCGAGACGCGTCCGCTCTTCCACCCAGTGCACACCATGCCGATGTATGCCCAAGGTCAGAGGGGGTTGGACGCGTCGGTCGCGCTCGCAGCTCGCGGTATCAACCTGCCAAGCTGGCCTGGCCTCGGCGAAGAAGGCGCGCGGATTGTGAGCGACGTCATCCGCGGCCACTTCCGTCGTTGATGGACTCCGTGCCCGCCCCCCGATCGACCGCGCAGGTCCGTTTCCGCCCGCTGGACCTCTCCAGCGCCGCCAACCTTGGACGCCTCTTTGACCAGATCCGCGTCTCTCCGGGCGCCGAGTTCTTCCATCCACACCCGCTGGATCAAGCCGAAGCGAAACGCATCTGCGGATTGTCGGGCAAGGATTACTACTGCCTGGCCTACCTCGATGAAACTCCTGTTGGCTACGGGATGCTGCGCGGGTGGGATGCGGGCTATGCGGAGCCGAGCCTTGGGGTGGCCTTGGCTCCTGGCTTCGTTGGTCGCGGCCTCGGCCGCGCCCTGACCACCCACCTGCACACGGTGGCGAAGGAGCGAGGCGCGGCCAGCATCCGCCTGAAGGTCTACACCCGCAATCAAGCCGGAAGAGCTCTCTACCTGAAGCTAGGCTATGCCTTCACTCCACACGCCGACGGTGAAGAGCTCGGTCGCATCGTGCTCATACCTTCGATGCGCGTGGGCATCCTTACCAGTGGACTGGTTCACTGGGCGGGAGGCCTGGACTTCCTCTGCGGCCTGATCAACTCGTTACTGGCGGCACCCTCCGCCGAAAAGGCCGAACTGATCGTGCTGCTGCCAACCCTGCCTCCCAAGTTTTGGTCCAAAGCCAACTTCAAAGAACTCGAAGGTCGCATCAAGCGGTTCTTCCGACGTCGCGCCGGGGCCAAGCCACCCGAGCTGGAGGCTGTTCGCGAGCGCCTGGCGGCCTTCGGCGATCGGATAATAATCCATGAGATCCGAAGTGATGCCGAGGCCCATGCCGACGCGTGCCGAGAGCTGAAGATTGACGCCGTCCTCCCGTCCATGCGACCCGTCGACTACGGGGCTAAATGCGGCACAGTGGGTTATCTTTATGATTTCCAGCACCGCCACCTGCCGGAGCTATTCTCGCCGATTGAACGCGCGCGGCGCGACCGGCGTTTCCGCGACCTTGTGACCAAGGTGCCGGCGGTAATTGTGAACGCGCGTTGCGTGGCCAAGGACATCCGCACCTTCATCCCGGAGGCTTCCGCCCAAGTCTTCACTCTTCCGTTCACACCTGCAGCGAGGCCGGAATGGCTGCTGCGACTCGAAGGAAAAGCCGTCCACTACGGTCTGAGCGGGCCCTACTTCATCGTCTGCAACCAATTCTGGGAGCACAAAGACCACCGCACCGCCTTTCGCGCTTTCGCCAGAATCGCGGCCAGCCATCCGACGGTCAAGCTGGTCTGCACTGGCATCACCGTGGATTCGCGTTCGCCCGACTACTTCCCGTCGCTCGAGGCCGACCTCCGCCAACAGGGACTTGAAGCGCGCGTGGCGATCCTAGGGCTGATTCCCAAGCGCGACCAGATCGAGCTGCTGAAAGGCGCGGTCGCGCTGATACAGCCGACCTTGTTCGAAGGCGGCCCCGGGGGCGGGGCGGCGTATGACGCCATCGGGCTGGATGTTCCCGTCATCGCATCGGACATTCCCGTCAATCTCGAGATAGACTGCGGCCAGGTAGATTTCTTCCCCGTCGGCGACGACGAAGCGCTCGCTGAACGCCTCCAGGTGGCGCTCCGCCGCAAACATCGCCGGCGCGACGATCAGGCACTGCTGGACTCCGCGGCCGAGAAGACCCGCCAGTGTGGCGAAGTCATATGGCAGGCCCTACTTGCCGCACGTCCCAGCGGCTAGATCAGGCAAGGCTGACAAGTCGGCGGGCGGGGAATCATAGGCGAAGGGCAGACGCGTCCGTCGGCCCGCATGTCGGATGAACCGCGTACCCGAAGCGCACGGGGTCCACCCGCCTAGGAAGCAGGGCTTCATCGGGCGGCTTTGGGACAGGGTCCGCGGGGATTGACTGTCATCGCGTTCGTAGGCAACCTCATCCACAAGCCGCCTTGCGGCACATACTTCCCGCCTTGGCCACTTCCCCGATACAGCCTGCGGCATTAGCTAGCAAAGATAGACCGCTCCATGTGGGCCTCTGCAGCGACGTCCTCATCGGATGGGCGGGAGGACGAGACCTTGTCGTGATGACTGCAACAGCGATGCATGCCGCAGAACCGCTAAGCCGACTGTGCTTACTGGCGCCAGGAGCCGAACCAGCTGAACCAAAATTCACCTGGAAGCGCTTCCGGTACGCGGTCAAGGATGTGCTGAAGGCCATCATAGGCCGGCCCCGCCTAAAGAATAGCCCAGAAGCCACCCTTATTCTTGCCCGATCCGAACTCATCAGCCGAATCCGCGCAAATGTTCCGGGGCTGGAAGTCCGCTATTGTGCTGGGCTTGACGATGACCTGAAGCAAACGGCCGCGGACCTGCGGCTGGACGCAATCTACCTTGCGATGCGGTTGCCGACGCCGCGACCACACTGCGCGCTTATCGGCTACGTACCCGACTACCAACATCGGCACTTGCCCCATCTTTTCTCTGCCAAGGAACTGGCTCTCCGTGACGAGATTTCCGGCACGCTTATCGACTCCAGCGATGCGGTCGTCATGAACGCACGCGTGGTAGCTGAAGACA
>CAITUF010000127.1 GCA_903895475.1 uncultured Opitutia bacterium
AGAAGGACGGCGGCAACGCTGGCCACGCGGCGAAGTACGAAGAAAACCTCGTTCGGTTCATTAAGTACCTCCGCAAAGACTTCGATGCGCCCAACGCCAAGTTCGTCCTCGCGACGCTCGGCGAGGCCACCAAGGGCAGCACAGGTAACGGCGGCAAGGTCCTCGAAGCCCAATTGGCCGTCGACGGAACCAGCGGTAAATACCCCGAGTTCAAGGGCAACGTCGCCACCGTCTATGCCAACCCCCTTTCTAAGGGCGGGAGCGGCAATAGCCATTACAATGGCAACGCCGAAACCTACATGGACGTCGGTGAAGCCATGGGCACGGCGATGGTCGAGCTGCTGAAGAAATGACCCGAGCCCTGCTGCCGCTTCTCCTCAGCGTCGGCTGCTTTGGCGCCGAACCGACCAACGTTCCCCTCCTCCGACTGGAGGTCAAGGACGCCATCAAAGCGGATGCGCGCGTGCCGTGCAGCGCCCGTTTATTGACGCCGCCAGGCCAAGGCTCCAGCGACCGGACAGAAAACTTAGCGCAAATCAAAATCCGCGGCGCCTCCTCCCAAGCTTACGAGAAGAAATCATTCTCCCTTAAACTCACGCAAGAAGCTAGTTGGCTGGGTCTGGCGAAGCACCAAGAATGGGTGCTCAACGCCGCCTTCGTGGATGCGTCGATGATGCGGCATAAGCTTTCCTACGACCTGTTCCGCTCGCTCGGCACGAACGCCGCTCCGCGTTACGCGGCGGCCAGCCGCTTCATCGAAGTCGAACTGAACGGGAAGTACCATGGCGTCTACCTCTTGATGCAACCAGTCGATGATCGGCTAGTAGGCTTCCAAGCGACCAGTGCCCCCACGACCTCCCCCGCGCTCATCTACAAGGCCGTCGACCATGATGCTAACTTTGGACAGCCCGGTCATGGCGGCTTTGAACAACGCGAGCCCGACCCGGAAAAACAAGCCTTCTGGGGACCACTCGACGAGTTGAACCGCTTCGTCAGCCAAGCCACCGACCAAGAATTCTTCGATACCGCCAAGGGCATCGCTTCGCGACTAGACGTGGATAACGCCATCGACTTCCACCTACTCGTGCTGATGACGTCTAACCTCGACGGTATCACCAAGAACTACAATCTCATCCGGGCCGCCAGTACCACAGCTACCCCGAACCCTAAGTTCTCCTTCGTGCCTTGGGATTATGACGGTACCTTTGGCCGAAACTGGGATAGCTCGCCGGTCGATGCCAAGACGTGGCTCTCGAATCGTCTCTTCGACCGGCTACTCGGTAACCCTCTTTATAAAGCCAAATACGCCCAACGCTGGCGCGAGCTCCGCGGCAAAGCATTCACGACCAGCAACCTTGGCCGCATGATGGATGAGAATGCTTCGACGTTGGGTCCAGCCGCCCTCCGAAACGAACGCCGCTGGAAGCAGCTCAACTATGCCGATCCGCAAGCACTCACCTTGGCGAATGATATTCGCCAGATGAAGCGCTGGACGGCCAGCCGACTGGAGTGGCTGGACACCGAACTCGCACGGCGAACACGCAAATAATTTCCCAACACCGACCCCATGCGTTCAATCCTCTTACTCGTCCTTGCCTGCGCCGCCGGGGCGTCCGTTAGCCCGGCCGCACCCGCCACCCCGAAAGCCGCCGGCCACCCGCCCACTATCACTGGAACTAACGTTGAAACGTACCGTAAAATCGGGGAGACGGAACTCAAACTCTGGATCTTCAATCCAGCCACCAAGTCGGAAAAGCCCCTCCCCTGCATCGTCTTCTTTTTCGGTGGTGGCTGGAGTAGCGGGACACCGGCGCAATTCGAACCCCAAAGCCGACACCTCGCGAGCCGCGGCATGATCGCCATTGTGGCAGACTACCGAGTGAAGAGCCGCCAGAACGCCTTGCCCGCCGATTGCGTGAGCGACGCGAAAGCCTGCGTGCGCTGGGTGCGGGCTAATGCATCCCGCCTGGGCATTGACCCGATGCGCATCGCGGTGGGTGGTGGTTCCGCCGGTGGCCACCTGGCTGCCGCCGTCGCAACGGTGCCGGGCCTAGATTCCGCGACCGACGATAAGACGGTCTCCTGCCTACCCAACGCTTTGATTCTCTTCAACCCAGGGACGGTGATGGCACCATTCCCAGGACTGGAACTGAAAGGCTTCGGCGCGGGCCTCGATAAGGCACGCTTCGGCTGCGAGCCGACGGAAATCTCGCCCATCCATCACGTCAAGAAGGGGCTTCCTCCGACTATCATCTTCCACGGTAAAGCGGACACCACCGTGCCCTACGCCACGGTTGAGAAATTCACCGAAGTCATGAAAGCCGCCGGCAACCGCTGCGAGTTGATCGGCTACGAGGGCCAACCCCACGGCTTCTTCAACAAGGCCAAGTACCCCGAGACCCTCGAAGCCACGGACGGGTTCCTCGTCTCACTCGGGTATCTCCCGAAAAAGTAGATGCCTCGCCTGTTAAATTTTTGCCTACTGTCACTTGTAAGCCTACCCCTGCAAGCGGCTCCGAGCGCTGCCGACCTGGAGTTCTTTGAGTCTAAGATTCGTCCCGTGTTAGTCTCGGAGTGCTACGAGTGTCATGATGCCAAAAAGCAGAAGGCCGACCTCCGCCTAGACTACCGCGATGGCTTAATAAAAGGCGGCGAGAATGGTCCGACCATCGTCGCAGGCAATGCCCAGAAGAGCCTGCTTATTCAGTCCATCACGCACGCGCATGAAGACCTGCAGATGCCTAAGAAGCGCCCGAAGCTCGACGCTAAGATCATCGCTGACTTCGTCGCTTGGGTCAACCGAGGCGCACCGGATCCACGGACCGCAGCTCCCACGGACTCTATAACGCCGGCCTGGGCCGACCTTCTAGCCGTCCGCAAAAACTGGTGGAGTTTTCAACCAGTCGTTAACCCGTCCATCCCCGCTGGCCCAGCCTCCAGCCCAATTGACCGGTTTCTCGATGCCAAAATCATCGCGGCAAAATTGACCCCCGCAGCAAAAGCCGACAAGGCCACCCTGCTCCGGCGGGTGACCTACACGCTCACGGGCCTACCGCCCACGCCCGCTGAAATCGCCGCCTTCCAGGCAGATACCTCCCCCGAGGCTTACGCCCGAGTGATTGACCGACTACTGGCCTCACCGCGCTACGGCGAACACTTCGCCCGCCACTGGATGGATCTCGTACGCTACGCCGATACCCATGGGAGCGAAGGCGACCCAAACATTCCGCAGTCGTGGCGCTATCGCGATTACCTCATTCGCGCCTTTAACGACAACGTCCCGTACGACCAATTTGTCCGTGAACAAATTGCCGGAGACCTCCTCACGCAACCACGAGTCAACCCCGCGGAACAGCTGAACGAGTCCGCCCTCGGCACGGGACACTTCCGTCTAATCGAACACGGCTTCCAACCCGTCGACACCCTCGACGAACAAGTACGTAACGTCGACAACCAGATTGACGTCGTGAGCAAAACATTCCTCGGACTGACAATCTCGTGCGCCCGTTGCCACGACCATAAGTTCGATCCGATTAGCCAAGCCGACTTCTATGCCTTCTACGGCATCTTCGCCTCTTCGCGCCCGGGCCAGGTCACCGTGGACTCGCCGGAGCAGCTCGGACTTCACCGCGAGAAGCTGACCGTTCTGAAGCAAGAAATCCGCGAGGCCCTCGCGGCCCAATGGCGCCAACAAGCTAAAGACCTCCCGGCAGCCCTCAACCGTGTCCGCGGGCAAAGTGGCGAACGCGGCAAACTCGAGCAAAGACTCTCCCAACTCGAGCAAACCTTAGCCGGCGACTCCTTTCGACAACGCTTCAAGGCCGAGAAGGACGCGGGCCCAGCGCCCATTCACTGGTGGACCTTCGAGTCCGATGGCCGTGACCTGATCGGAAAACTGGATGCCCAGATGCAAGGCGGCGCCCGCATCCGTAATGGTCGCCTGATGCTAGACGGCAAAGCTGCCTTTGCTGAAACGGCGGCGACGACTGAAAGCCTCGCCGCCAAGACCTTGGAAGCCTGGGTCCTTCTGCCCACCCTCGCCCAAAGCGGCGGTGGTGTCCTCACCGTTGAGACGATTGGCGGAAAGGTCTTCGACTCCATCGTCTTCGCCGAGAGACAACCGCAACGCTGGATGGCGGGCAGCGATAACGGCGCCCGTACCCAAAACGTCGGCGGACCTGTCGAAAAAGGAACCCCGACCGAGCTCGTGCACGTTGCCATCACCTATGCGGCTGATGGTAAGACGACCATCTATCGAAACGGACTGCCCTATGGGAAAGCGTACAGTCCGACCAATGAGGCGGGCGGTTTGTATGCCTTCGCCCAAGCGAATTCCCATCTGCTCTTCGGTCGCCGGCACACCGGTGGAAACAACTCCTTCCTTCAAGGCGAAATCGAAGAGGCCCGTCTCTTCGACTTTGCCCTGACAGCCGAACAAATCGCGCTCTCTTTCCGAACAGGCATCCTCCGTGGCGAAGTTCCCGCCGTCGCCGCCAGCGACGCTACGTTGCAGGCGGCCCGAAAAGAGGCGGAAAAACTTCGAGCCAAACTCCGTGAACTAAAACCGTCGGACGGGAAACTCGTCGCTGGATTCGCCGGTGAAACCGACCCGACGCATCCTCTCCATGCTTCCGGTTTACTGCGCGTTGGCCTGCGCCCTAATCCGCCCAAGGCTGCGCCTACCGACGCCCCCGACTGGGACCTCGCGAGTGCCACGGCCACCGCTTGGTCGCAGCATGGCAACGGCATGGCGGGACGAATCACTCCCGGTGAATTCCGCATCGAGACCGCCGGGCCCGACGTCCTCCGGCAGATTCTGCCTTCCGGACTCCACTCCCACACCCTCTCCACCAAACACAGCGCCGTACTCACCTCGCCGCGCTTTAAGATTACCACAGACTTCATCAGCGTGCAGGTCATGGGCCGCGGAGCTACCTTGCGCCTCATCCCGGACAACTATCCGCTCTCACCGGGAGGCTCCCGCTTCCCCAAAGCCGGGGTCAATTCTGAGCGCGCCACTTGGGTCACGCTCGATACCGCTTACCGCAAAGGATCTCACGCCTACCTCGAGCTCACCCTACCCGACGACTCGCCCAACCCCGACGGCAAACTCGGCGTGGCTGGCTGGTTCGGCGTCCGCCAAGTCCGCTTCCATGACGGTAAGGTCAATGCACCCAAGGGCGTGGCTGTCATCTTCACGGCCCCGACGCTGAGCACGGTCAGTGATGTCACAGATGCCCTCGTAGACGCCGCCCAAGCGTGGGGACGCGACCAGGCCAACGAAGCCCAGGCGGCTCTCCTAGACAACGCCCTCCGGCACGGCGTGCTCGATGCGGGCATCAATACCTCTCCAAAACTCGCCCAACTCGTCACTGAGTACCGCCGGCTCGAGGAAGCCTTAAAAACTCCACGACGCGCCCCGGGCTTCTGGGAAGTCCCGGGCTTTGACCAGCCACTCTATACCCGCGGCGACCATAATAAGCCTGCTGAACTGATTGCCCGGCGTTTTCTTGAAATCCTCGACGCCAAGCCCTTCAAGCCTGCTGGAAGCGGTCGACTAGAACTCGCCACCAAGATCAGCTCGGGCCAGAACCCGCTGACGGCCCGCGTCATGGTCAACCGACTCTGGCACCACACCTTTGGCCGCGGCCTGGTCGGTACCGTCGATAACTTTGGACGCCTCGGTGACCAGCCCACGCATCCCGAACTGCTCGACTACCTCGCACAGCGATTCGTCGAAGAGCGCTGGTCCGTGAAGTCACTCCTCCGTGAGCTCTTGCTCACCGAAGCCTACCAACGCTCCAGCACGCCCGCTGAAGGCACGGCGACGCAGGATGGTCCCAACGACCTGCTTTCACACATGCGTGTCCGTCGGCTCGAAGGCGAAACCCTGCGCGACAGCTGCATCGCTTTGACGGGCCGCCTGGACGCACGCATGTACGGCCCTGGCGACAATGCCCTAGCCCCTCCGCGTGAACAGGTCCGCCGCAGCGTCTACCTCTTGATTCGTCGCAACACGCTCAACCCACTCATCACGACCTTCGACGGCCCCAAGCCCTTCACCACGGTCGGTAAACGCGACAGCACTAATGTACCAGCGCAGTCGCTCACCCTCCTCAACGACCCCTTCATTCTCGACACTGCCCGCCGCTGGTCCGAACAACTCGAAGCCAACGCCTCCGACGAAGGCAAAGTGAATGCGCTATTCCTGCAAGCGCTTGGCCGGTCAGCCAACGCCAAGGAGCAGGCGGCGGCCGCCCGCTACTTAGCGGAACTGAAGTCCACTCCCTCGGCTAATCCCAACCAAGTATGGGCCGACTTCGCCCAATCCGTCCTTAACCTCAAGGAGTTCCTTTACGTCAAATAAGATGAATCCACTCTCCCGTCGCGAACTCCTCCGCCGCTGCTCCCTCGGCTTTGGTGGCATTGCGCTTTCCAGCTTACTCTCGACGCCAGCGTTTGGGGCGGGCTCGGCGTCCACCAAGGTGAAGACCAAGGCTAAGAACGTCATCTTCTGCTACATGTCCGGGGGCGTCTCGCACGTCGACTCCGTCGACCCCAAACCCGCGCTGACGCGACTGCACGGCCAGTCGATGCCCGTGCCGATTCAACGCACCGTCTTCAACAACAACGGCAAGGTCATGGGTAGCCCATGGGAAACCAAGCGCTACGGGAAGTCTGGCCTCGAGATGACTAATCTCTTCCCGCAGATCGCCGAGTGCGCCGACGACCTGACTATTGTCCGCTCGATGACCAGTAAGGTCAGCGAGCATGCCCAGGGGAATTACTTCTTCCATACGGGCTTCCCCTTCATGGGCCACCCCAGCGCCGGCGCTTGGCTGACCTACGGCCTCGGTTCCGAAAACCAAAACTTACCTGGCTTCGTCGTCCTGCAGAGCGGCGGTGCCGTCGTCCCGCATGGTGGCGTGGGCCTCTTCAGTAATGGCTACCTGCCTGGCCAGCATCAGGCCTCCATCCTCAAGGCGGACGGGGCCCTGGCCCTTGCTAATATCAAGCCAGGTGAAGCTGACGCCGCCCAGCGTCGCCGCCTGGGCTTTATTCAAGAAATCGACCAAGCCTTCGCGGAGACCGCTCGCGAACCACAGGTCGAGGCCGCGATTCGTAATTACGAAACGGCTTACCGGATGCAGGCCGCCGTCCCTGAGGTCTGCGACCTCAACGGGGAAACCGAAGCCACCAAGCAGATGTATGGCCTAAACTCTCCTGACAAGTTAACCGCTAGCTATGCCCGCCAAGCCCTTCTAGCCCGCCGGCTCGTGGAGCGGGGTGTCCGCTTCGTGGAGCTCAGCTGCCTCTCAGCGGGCATCGGCCTCGGCGGCGCGGCTAACCCGTGGGACCAACATGGTGCCATCGCCAAGGGTCACGGAGCCATGGCCCACCAAGTCGACCAGCCCATTGCCGCCCTCCTTAAGGACCTCAAGCAACGCGGCCTCCTCGAGAGCACCATTGTGATCTTCTCCGGCGAGTTTGGCCGGACCCCCTTCTCACAAGGCAGCGATGGGCGCGACCACAACCCCTACGGCTTCAGCCTGTGGGTCGCGGGCGGGGGCTTTAAAGCCGGCACAGCCTTTGGGGCGACCGACGAGCTGGGTTACTACGCCGTCGATCAACCACTGACTGTCTATGACTTCTGGGCGACCATCCTGCATCAACTCGGACTCGACCACGAGAAACTGACCTACCGCTTTGGCGGACGGGACTTCCGCCTGACCGACGTGCACGGTCAGGTGATTAAACCGATTCTGGCTTAAGTCCGACCGACTTACGAACCGCCGCGGCGGATTTCGGAGCCCTCGAAGCGAATCGAGACACGCCAGACCTTCTTCACACGCGTCAGGATGCGGCCCGTGATAGGCTCCACGCTTTCGGGAATCTCAATGCGGTGCAGGTCCACGACCGCGTGGAAGCCACGCTCCGAGAAGATATCGATGAACATCGCGATGGCCAAAGCATCATCGAAAACGGGCGTCTCGGTATTGACGTGGGCCTGACCGGAGATGGCGTGGGAACGGATGATCGGCAGGAACTTATCCTGGATGAGGTCGATGACGCGACGGAAGGTCACCGCATGGCGGTCCGCATAGTCGTCGAGACGGCGGACGAGGTCCTGACGGGCGTGCTGGACAATCTGCGACGACAGCGGGATCGGCGAGATTAAGTCATAGGTCTCTTCCGACAGCTCCAAGGAACTCTGATACTGCAACTCCTTGATGATACGGGCCTGGACCTCGGGCAATGACCCGTGGGAATTAATGAAGTGGTAGTGGAAGATGTCGCGCAGCGACTGCAAGGGCTCGTACGTCCGTTCCTTAAAGATACGGTAACGATTGCGGGCGGACTCCGCACTTAAGTCGGTCTTACGAATCTCGGGGATCGGGGTCCCGTCGACCTTCGCACGCTCGCTGAGGGCGAGAGCCTCGGCACCACGCTTTAATTGCCGGCGGACGGATTCGTTCTCATCGATGAACAGGACAAGGATATGAAAATGGGGCTTCGGGAAACGGACGCCCTCGGGGGAATGCCGAAACTCCTGGCGCAACTCATTCAGCCGAGCGAAGAGGTGCTTTAAGCACTCTACCTGGACAATCGAACGAGGGAAACCATCGACGACAGCTCCCGTCTCAAACTGCGGCTCTAAGAGCTTGCGGAAGAGCAACTCCACCACTTCGCGGTCGCCCACCAGCATACCCGCATCGATTCGCTTCTTGGCTTCGGGACTATCCAGAAGGTCACTGACCACGATGGGCTCAGCGCCGTAGTCGCGATACTGCAGAATGAACTGCGTGTTGGTACCCTTACCTGCACCCGGGGCACCGTTCAGCCAGAAGATCTCCCGGGGAAACGCCAGCTTGGCTCGGCCGAACTCGCGCTCTAGGGAAGCCCAGACGGAGTCGAAGATGATCTGGGCATCTTTGACTTCTAAATCTGAGACCGAACTACCGGAAGGCCTAGTTTGAGCGTCGCTCATGAGGGGAAGCACGCAAGATTGAGCCGACCGAACCTAACTGCGAGGCGAAAAACGGGCTATTTTCCTTCAGAACCCCTCGTTTTGACCTGATCGGTACCGACTGGCACCACCGGCAAACCAGCGTCCGTCGAGCGATTACGACGGAATTGGTAGCGATTAATGTCCTGCATGGAGATTTGATCGACGGACTTGGGCTTCGCACGATCGGAAGCCATCAGCGGGGCCACGTTGTAGCGACTGTTTGATTCGGTGGTCAGGCGTTCGTCCCAACCAGCGACATCGGCGGTACGACGCGCCCACGGGGAAGTCGGCCGCTCGACCGACTTTACTTCAATCAAGTTCTTATCCTGAGCATTACCGCGCTCAAAGGTATCCACCAAATCTACTTCCGCTTTCTTGCGACCAAAAGTATCGAACTTGCCGCTCCAAGTATCCATGGTGACCAAATTCTCGCGCGAGTATGGCCGTTCGCCGCCGAGCTCCGCGGACTTAGTTTCGTAACGCTTCTCGATGAGGTTGGAGCCCTTCGCCGCATTCTTCAGCGCGGAGTCAACATCCACGGTGGGGTCGACCATCTTATTTCCATTACTGAACGGACTCTTTCCGCTCATCGAGAAACCGTTGAGGCGACGGCCATCCGCCGAGACCAAGTCCTGAGAACTACCGCCGGTGGACTCGACCTTACTCGAACCTGGCAAAGACTGCCCAGGCGCACGCTCAGTTGGGCGAGTACCGCCGATGGTCGTCTTGGGAGCCAGCGGGGCGCTGGGGTCAATCGGACGTCCATCCGCATCGTAACGGATGACCTGGGTCCCTTCGACACCGCCTTCGGCCGTCACGGTATACCCAGAGACCTTCGGTTTCTCGGCCGCCGAAACCAGACATAGCCAGCCAGGCGCGCAAGCGACCAGGAAGGCGATGGTGGAGGGGCGGAAGGACACGACCCCGCCAGATTGAGGGGTTTCCGGCCCGACCTCAACCCTGACTTAACGGGGAATGGGCTGGGATTTCGCCTGCCAAATATGCTTAGCATAGTCGGCAATAGACCGGTCCGAGGAGAATTTAGCACAACGGGCAACGTTGCGAATGGCCATGGCCGCCCAACGGCGACGGTTAGCGAAAGCCTGCTCTGCCCTGCCCTGAGCTTCCACATAGCTCCGGAAATCGGCGAGCACGAGATACGGATCGCCACCGGCAACAAGCGAATCGGCGACTGGCGACAAGGCCCCCGGCTGCTCGGGCGTGAAGGCATCTGAGCGGAGCCAATCCAACAAGGCCGCTAACTCGGGATCGGAGTGTAAGACCGCCTCGGGGGAATATCCGCGGGCGTAGAGCTCCGCGACCTCTTCGACCTGCAGGCCGAAGATGAAGATATTTTCATCCCCGACTTCCTCATGAATCTCAACGTTCGCCCCATCCATCGTCCCGATGGTGACGGCCCCGTTCAGGGCGAGTTTCATATTACCCGTTCCCGAGGCCTCCTTACCCGCCGTGGAAATCTGCTCAGACAAATCGGCCGCCGGGATAATCTGCTCGGCGAGCGAGACGCGGTAGTCGGGTAAGAAGACTACCTTTAACATGCCACGAACGCGCGGGTCATTATTGATGACGGCGCCGATGCGATTGATCGCATGGATGATGTGTTTGGCCAAGGCGTAGCCGGGGGCGGCCTTCGCACCGAAAATACATACCCGCGGCTGCACGTGTGCCTCCTGGTTATTGAGGATTTTTCGGTAAAGATGCAGAATATGCAGTAAGTTAAGGTGCTGCCGCTTGTACTCATGGA